>JBGVSY010000001.1:0-2664 GCA_041862235.1 Nitrososphaeria archaeon
ATTACGGAGACAGTGGTTCTGACGACGAATCCCTCCATCCCTACGTCAACGTCGATCAACATCGTTCACGGCCGGCTCTATTCATTGTCGACGGATCGATATGTCGATGCCGGCTCCATCGCTCAAGACGATCTCGTTAGATTGTTGATCAAGTCAACGTGATCGGAGACCTTCACTTGCTCAGCCCCCTCTGCTTTAGCTCCTCAAGGGCCCTGTCAAACAAGTCGCCTTCGCCCCAGCCCTGCTCCTCGGCCCAGCGGGAGAGCTCCAGTAGCCCCTCCTTGAGCCCTATCTTCGCTCGAAATCCCAGTTGGTTGGACGCCTTGCTCACGTCTGCGAAGCAGTGCCTAATGTCACCTTTCCTGTAGGTACCTGGAATCTCGGGGTTCATCGATCGAACGTCAGCGCCGTACAGTTCGATGAGAGTGTTGGCTAGGTCGAGGATGCTGGTTGGTTTTCCAGTGCCTATATTCAAGGCAACATAGTTTGCTGATGTCTTCTCGAGGGCAAGGACGTTGGCTTCAGCCACGTCTTTGACGTGAATGAAGTCTCTCAGCTGGCGCCCATCCTCGAAGATGTAGGGCGGCTTCCGGTTCAGTATTCGGTTGGAGAAAATGGCGCAGGCACCCGTGTACGGGTTGGAGAGGGCCTGCCTGGATCCGTATGCGTTGAAGTAGCGAAGCGCCACCGCGGGTATACCGTAGGTCTCTCCTATGAGGAGGGTCATCTCTTCCTGGTGCCTCTTCGACTGGGCGTAGACAGATGTGGGTTGGAGAGGCTTCGATTCGTCTGTTGCAACGGGAACCACAGGTGTGCCGCAGTCGGGGCACATGTGCTCCCACTTCTTCTCGTCCAGCTGCTTCTCAGGCCTGAGCTGTGGAAACACGTCGACGCGACATTTCTCGCAGCGGTACTTACCTTCACCGTAGATGCTCATGGAGGAAGCGACGACGATCCTCTTCACGCCGTGATCCTCGTTCGCCAAAACATCCAAGAGAATAGATGTGCCCCTCGTGTTGGCGTCCACGTAACGCTCAACCTGATACATCGACTGACCCACACCGACCATGGCCGCGAGGTGAATGACCGCGTCTGCGTTGAGTACGACCTCCTTCACCAACTCACGGTCCTGCATGCTTCCCCTGATGAAGATCGCCTCGCTCGTCAAGTATCCTGGGGGCTTCGTGCCCGTCCCATGGACCTGGGGCTCTAGGTTGTCTAGGACCGTCACTTTGTAACCCTTGGTTATCAGGGCGTCGACTGTGTGAGAGCCGATGAAGCCAGCTCCACCTGTA
Source organism: Nitrososphaeria archaeon (assembly GCA_041862235.1). Taxonomy (GTDB): domain Archaea; phylum Thermoproteota; class Nitrososphaeria_A; order Caldarchaeales; family JAVZCJ01; genus JBGVSY01. Next base: position 1,296 of record JBGVSY010000001.1, read on the forward strand.
ACCAGAACGTTCTCCACGCCCTTAGCCTTCATTCTCATCAACAACCAGATCGCCTCGCTGCGCGAAGTTCGATTTAAGTGATCACGCGATCGATTGCACCGTTACTATGTCTTCTGCCACATATTGGCCCTCTTCAAACCGCTGTCAATCTTTTTCGAGGGCAGGTGCCTCTCCGAGGCCGATTGCCGCGAAATCCACCTTGCCCCCGAAGTCACCTGGGTTGAAGACTCGGCGACCGTCAATGACCACTGGCTTCTTCATGAGGGAAACAAAGTCTTCTGGCTGAAGCTTCTCAAACTCCCGCCACTCTGTTGCCACGATGCAGCACTCGGCTCCTTTGAGGCAACTCTCGGCTGACTCTGCGTACTCTATTCCCTTGCCCAGGAAGTTGCGGGAGGCGTCGAGTGCCTTTGGATCGTATGCTATGACCCTCGCTCCCTCTTGCAGCAATGCATCGATCAAGACTGTTGCGCGTGACTCACGAATGTCATCGGTGTCCGGCTTGAAGGCCAAGCCGAGGACCGCCACCCTCCTCCCCTTCAGGGAACCGAGCTTCCTCCTTGCGAGTCCAACAGCCTGAAGCGGCTGCGCGTCGTTCACCTCCAGAGCGGCCCATAGGATCGGGGCCTCGTAGCTCAGGGACCTGGAGAAGGAGAGGAGCGCCTTCACGTCTTTGGGGAAACATGAACCGCCCCAGCCCAAACCTGCTCGCAGGAAGCGGGGGTTTATCCTGTGATCCATGCCGATAGCCTTCGCCACAACCTCGACGTCTGTTCCTGGAACCTTGTCACAGATGTTGGCGATGGAGTTGATGAAGCTGATCTTGGTAGCGAGAAAAGAATTGTTGGCATACTTCGTCATCTCGGCTGTGGCCAGGTTGGTCCTCAATATGGGGATGTCGCCGCCATAGAACTCGTTGAAAAGCTTCTTGAGTGTGTCGCCCGACCTGCGGTCGAACTCGCCGATCACAACCCTGTCGGGCTTCAACGTGTCCTCAACCGCGCTGCCCTCACGCAGGAACTCAGGGCTCATGCAAAGCCCGAAGTCCGGACCGCACCTCTTTCCCGAGAAGCGTTCAACAATCGGTTTGACAATGTTACCCGTTGTACCTGGAATGACGGTGCTCTTCACAACCACCAGGTGATAACCGTCTTTCGCCGCCAGAGCTCTGCCCACCTCCTCGGCCGACCTCTCGATGAACTGCAGATCGATGCTTCCATCCCTTCGACTCGGCGTTCCAACCGTGACGAACGTCACGTCGGAGCTCATCACAGCCTCATGGACGTTCGTCGTGCTGCGAAGCCTTCTGCTCCGCACAACCTCTCTTAGACGCTCTTCGAGGCCAGGCTCGAAGAAGGGTGGCACACCT
>JBGVSY010000002.1:0-5202 GCA_041862235.1 Nitrososphaeria archaeon
CTGCAGCTGCCGGTCGAAGCCGATCGCGCAGTGGGTGAGGAGCCGATGGTGGAAAAAATTCGGGTCTCAACGGGGACGGCGGTTCGCCTAGGTTTGATGAAGGCAGCTGTCAGGACGTATCCTACCACGGCTTACCTCATGATGGACAGCAAGAATGGCTGCAAGGCAACTTGCGCGTTCTGCCCCCAGTCATCGACTTCAAGCTCCCAAAGAGACATGCTCTCCCGAGTGGTCTGGCCCAGGTATCGCTTGAGTGATGTTGCAGGTCAGCTCAGACAAAGGCGACGATTCTTCAGAAGGGTTTGTGTCCAGACTTTGATCTACGACGGCTTCTTCCGTGATCTCAAGGACATTGTGTCAGAGACGGCTGAGGTGGGGCTGCCTATTTCCGCTTCTTGTCCCCCCTTTAGCCAAGAAGAGTTCCAAGCACTCAGAGATTTGGCGTTGAACTCCATTTCAGTGCCTGTGGACGGGGCGACGCCCGAGATATACTCTCACGTCAAGGGAGGCATCCACTCCTGGCAAGATTGCATGGATGCTCTGAGAATCTGTCTGAAGGTCTTCGGCTCAGGGCATGTCTGGACTCACCTAATAGTGGGGCTGGGAGAGACCGAGGAAGAAGCGGTGGGTTTCATCTCCGAGATGGTGAAGATGGGCGTCAAAGTGGCCCTGTTCGCCTTCACCCCGATAGAAGGAACGGAGCTGGAGAACCGGGGGCAGCCCGGCTTGGCATCATATCGCAGGGTCCAAGCCGCTCTGACTTTGCTCTACAGCCGTCTAGCCAGAGCCGACGGCATGGTGTTCTCGGATGGTACCCTCATCGACTTCGGTGTTTCAGGGAGAGTCTTGAGGAAGGCGTTGTCTTCCGGCCGTGCCTTCATGACCACAGGGTGTCCCGGATGCAACCGCCCTTACTACAACGAGAGAGCCTCTGGTCCTCTCTTCAACTTCCCCTTCAAGCCCTCTCGTGAGGAGGTATCAGAGGAGCTAGCGACTCTCGGTTTCTGAAATGATGATCCCTATGCACTTCGATATTGTCTCCAAGTGCCTCATGGGGCTGCTGACGAGGGAGGACTTCGAGTACATGTTCCACACCCAAGACACGGATTTTCTCCGGGATATGGCGCGTGCAGCGCTGGCGGTGAAACGGCATTTCCTCGGGGAGACGCTGCAGGTCTTCCAGCCTGGCTCGATCTTCCCTGCTATATCTTTGACCGGGTCTGAGTGCGGCCTCTCCTGTCGACACTGCAACAAGAGCTACCTCGAGAGGATGATAGCCGCGACGACCCCGGAGGACCTCGTTCGAGAATGCCTGCGCCTCCAAAAGAGAGGTGCCAGGGGCTGCTTGCTGAGCGGAGGCTTCGACGCCAGGGGAAGGCTTCCCATCAAGCCCTTCATGAAGGCCATCAGAGAGATCAAGGAGGTGACGGGGTTCAAGCTTGCGATTCACCCCGGCCTGATGAATCGGCAGGCGGTGCACGCATTGAAGGAGGCAGGCGTTGACGCAGTATGCCCGGAGATCATAGGGGAGCCTGAAGTGGTCGAGACGGTTGCGGGCCTGAGGACAACTCGAGAGGACTACCTTCGAGTCTTGAGGCTTTTCAAGAAGGAGGGGTTCAGTCGGCTTGCACCTCACGTGTGCGTAGGCCTCAACCGGGGAAACCTGAGCCACGAATTGAGTGCTCTCCAAGTCGCAGCCCAGGTCGATCCAGACGTTCTGGTCCTCATCGTCTTCACGCCGACCAAGGGAACTGCGTTCCAGGCCTGCAAACCTCCGCCATCATCTGACGTTCAGAGGGTAGCGGCGATCGCTAGGTTGATGATGCCTGCGACAGAGTTGGCGCTTGGCTGCATGAGGCCCGGTGGAGTGAAGCGGAGATGGATCGACGTGGCAGCTATTTCAGCAGGCGTCAACAGGATAGCGCTTCCTGCGCCTTCCGCGGTACGGAACCTCTCCATATTGAGGAGGGAAACGTGCTGTGTCATGTAATTCATGGATTTCCCTCGAGATGTCGCTTGGGGAGAAATCGATGAGAAACCTCTTCGAACTTTTGGTCGGGCAAGTCTTAGAAGCTGATCGATGGACCAGTGAGGTGTCGAGTGATGGGTGAGCGCGCGGGCAAGGCACGTCGCTCATCGAGAGAAAACGTCACAGGAGGCGGGCGTCCAGGGGTGGCGGTGTCGAATCGTCTGCAGACATTGGAGCTTCCCACTATACAGGTCGCTCTCGATATCCCGAGGCTCACCTCAGCGTTGTCGGTGGCGGCGGCCTGTTACCGAAGTGGCGTTAGGATGCTGGAGGCGGGGACACCGCTGGTCAAGAACGAGGGTCTCAGAGCGGTGACTCGCCTGAAGAAGGAGTTTGGGAAAGCAGTCATCGTAGCCGATCTGAAGACTCTGGATGCGGGTCGGTTGGAGGTGGAGCTAGCAGCGGCGGCTGGAGCCGACGCGGTAACGATCTCGGGTCTGGCGGACAGCGCCACTGTGGAGGATGCGCTGGGTGCCGCCAAGAAGTATGGGGTGGCAACAATGATCGACATGCTCGGGGTGAGGAGGCCACTTCCATTGGCGAAGAGATGCGAGAGAAAGGGTGCAGACGCGATCTGCATCCACTTGGGGCTGGACGCCCAGAGAGCAAGGAGAGATACCGTGGCGCGAAAGCTGGGTGAGATCGCTCGAATGGCAAAGAGTGTGACGATTCCGGTGGCCGCCGCCGGGGGAATCGTTCCCGGCTCTGCGAAGGCTTTGGTAGAAGCTGGCGCTCGCGTGCTGATCGTGGGCTCCACCGTGTACAGCTCAAGAAGCCCAGGAAGAGTTGCCAGCTCCCTACTAAGAGAGGTGTCGGAGGCCAGGCAAAGGCTTTAACGAGAAGCACTCCTCGCGAGTTTAACGGTGTGGCGCCTTGGAAGGTTCTGCCAATCCAGTGGTCCGGATGCTTGCCTGGAAGTCGAAGCTCCTGGGCATCCACGAGGTAGAGATGATCCTTGCAGCCGTGGCGAGCGTAGAGTCTGAGGAGTTCATGCTTAGGGACATATTGAGCCGTCTTCCCTCGGAGACAAGTTCGGATACAAAGAAGGCAAGAAGCATCTCAGCCATGTTGAATGTGCTGTCTGAGATTGGCTACCTCCACAGGCGGTCGGAGCGGAAGTGGCGACGGGTTTCGAGTTCTTTGAGCCACTATCTGAGCCCTTTGCTGATCGAGCTCAGTGAGGTTGAGAGGAAGCCGCTGCTCGGCGAGAAGAAGGAGGACAGGGTGGTAAAGATCTCCCGAGAATAGGCTACATCGATCTGGAGCCGAGCTATCTCTTCTTGGTCTTCGAATCTTCAAGTCTCAGTATGAGCTTGTCGTGCAGGTCTAAGGGAACCTCGACGAACTTCCAGCCTCTGTTAAGAAACCTCGCCGCCAGCACAGCCTTCGGGGAGAAGCTCCTGCCGCAGAATGGGCATCGAACAGCGAAGCTTTCACAGAATGATGTAAGCCTCTCAGCCTGATTTTTGTTGAGCATCACGTAGTCCTTTCGGCTCGTCTTAGCCTCGATGGCTAGGAGCTCCCCGTCGTCCACGGCTATGATGTCGGGTTTCGCCATCTTTCCCGAGCCGCTGCCGGGTGTCCGCACTGCGTACGAACCTTTCTTACCCTTCGAAACGAACTTCCTCACCAGATAGTACTCGCCCTCGTAGCCTACTCTAGCCCGGTACTTGGGAGAGGACGGCGACATTCGTTTGGTACGCAAGGCACATCAGGGTTGAAGATCCGCTGCCTTGCTATAAGAGTGTAGAGCATCTGGGTGGTCTACCAGGAGTGTGGCGCGATCGATCGGGAGAATGAAAGAAAAAGGTTGCTCAGCGCCTCAGACCGGGTCTAAGGGCGCGAGCGTTGAAGTCGTAGATCACTCGTTGGCTACTCCGCGGGCTTCTCAGCAGCCTTCTCCTTGGGTTTCGGCTTGGCCGCTGCGCCTTTCTTGGGAGAGATGGTGATCTCTATCGTGCTCACGTTCCTCGGCCGCCCGTCCATGCTTGATTTGCCTTCTTCGGTCCCAATGATTATGGCGTCGATTGCTGCTTCTTGCACAAATCTCCTTCGAGTGATTTCCGCGACGTCTACCGCCTTGCTTATGACGCGTCCTCGAGCCTTGAGAACAACCTTCCTTCCATCGTTGAGCGGCATCGTTGTGGCGAGCACGTAGTTCATCGTGGGCTTGTGCCCAATCAGAACCGTAGCGTGTTCTTCTGTCATCGGTGTTTTCCCCTCTTTGGCTGAAGGCAGCGGCCAGATCGAGTAAATAAGGTTTGTCAATCCGCAGGCCCGGCGAAGGTTGATCGATCGACTGGTACCTTGCAGGCTCTTATCGTTTGCCTGACGCGCTAAACCAGGGCTTTGGCGACCTTCAGAGCGAAGATCGGGTGTTTGAGGAGCTTAGCTGCGACCCTAGTCACGTTAAGGCCATTGGCCAGGTCCAGTATGTCTTCTCCTGTCAAGACGGATGCAAGTTCGTTTAGGTCGTTATCGGGTAGTTTCTCAATCGCCCTCAGCACTCTGAGGCTTCTCTCTATTCTTTGACTCCAGGGGTCTGCGTATCTCTCTTCGTATGCCTTCAGGAATCTAGCCGAGTGGTCCCCAGCTTCCAACGATTCCGCAGCTACTTCGCCGGCTATAGCTCCACCCACCAGGCTCGTATGAATGCCCGATCCAGTGACGGGGATCACTTGGCCAGCCGCGTCACCGGCGAGCAGCAGCCTGTCAGTGGCCATCGTCGGAACGAGACCACTAAAAGGTAGAATGGCAGCTCCTATTCCGATCACCGTGCTTGAACCAAACATCTCTGGATGACCTTGGACGAACTTGTCCAGATAGGGTTTTGCCTGAGCTCCTCTGACGCCCAGGCCCACGTTTGCGTATCCATCGCCCTTTGGGAAGACCCAGAGGTAGGCTCTCGGAGCCACCTGTGATCCGAAGTAGAAGCGCAGCATGTCTTCCTCAGGGATGTTGCAGTTCGTCATCAGGTATTGGAGGCACGACACCAGTTCGTAGCCCTGGCGGTTGAAGTACTTCTTAGCTACGAGCGAGCCGACGCCGTCACAGCCGATGACGACCTTGGCTCTCGAAACGATCTTCCGTCCCATCACGGAGTAGTTGACTGCCACGTCTTCTTCTGACCTCTCAATATCCTCCACCCTCCCCGAGATTGCGAGTTGAGCCCC
>JBGVSY010000003.1:0-2122 GCA_041862235.1 Nitrososphaeria archaeon
TTATCGACGGCGATACTGGTGATTGTCGGCGCGTTCTTCGGCTTCCTTGTGGTTACGCCGTTCGCTGTCCGAGGAATGTTGTTCTTCTTTCCGGTTGCTGGGGCCGAGCCCATAATATCCGTCATGGATTTTTACATGGTGGTGCTTGTAACGGTGCTGATGACGGCGGCGGCCTTCACTCTCCCGATATTTATAGTGGTCTTGGTGAGGCTAGGCTTAATGGGAACTGGTTTCTTGAGGAGGAACAGGAGGTATGTTTACCCGGCACTGTTCATAGCAACCATGATTATTACTCCAGATGGAGGACCGATGGGGAACGTGGTCCTGTTTTTGCCGATCGTCGCTTTAATGGAAGTCGGCGTTTATTTTGCACACAGGTACGAGAAGACAGAGGAGACGGAGGAAATGCCTCCAGCTCCGACCTATCGTTGCAGGCACTGCGACAGAGAATTTAGCCAGGACTTCACCTTCTGTCCAAGCTGTGGCAAATCGAAGGAATAGCCAAGCAAACTCGATCGATCCAGTATTGCTTTCCATCACATCTCGCCTGACTTTAGCTGATTTGAGAAGATATTGATGATTGTCTGCCTCTCACCGATCTCTACTCAATGCTCTCTTATTCTGACCTGTCGCCAAGCGATCAGCGTCTGACGCGGAGCTCCTCACCTACTTTCGTTGCCGTCTCGATCTCCTCATAGGTCATGTAGTTGGAGTCACCTGGAAATGAATGTTTGAATGCTGCCATAGCGTCGCCGAAGTCTATCCCTTTCCGTACACCTCCGGTCAAATAGCCATAGAGGAAGCCAGCCGTGAAACTGTCCCCTGATCCGAGCCTATCAACGATCTCGACGTCGTAGACGCGCTTGCTCTTGTAGATCTTGTCTGATATAGCCATGCTGCTCCAACGGTTCCGCCAGACGGTTTGAACTTCGCGTATCGTTATCGCCACTACCGGGCATCCGAACCGCTGCTTCAACTCAGTTATGATCTCCTCGGGCGTACCCTTGTAGTTCCATACACGCCATGTGTCTTGGTCTGTAGTGATCAGTATGTCGACCTTCGGCATGAGCGGTGTAAGGAAGGTCTCGGCCTCCTTGGTTGACCAGAGCTTCGAGCGGTAGTTGACATCGAAGCTGATCTTCACTTTATAACTCTTCGCGGCGTCAAAGGCCTCGATGACGGTCTCAGCGCAGTTCTTACTGAGTGCAGGGGTTATGCCCGTGGTGTGCAGGACCTTGACTTCCTTCAGAAAACTCCAGTCGATCTCCCCCGGCTTCATCATGCTTGCCGCTGAGCCCTTACGGTCATACACCACACTGCTTGGACGAGGCTGAGCACCCAACTCGTAGAAGTACACTCCCGCGCGTCCTTGATTGGTCCAAACGATGTGAGATGTGTCAACACCGAACTCCCTCGCCTTGTTCAGGATTAGCCTTCCTATCGGGTTCTTTGGGAGCTTTGTCACCCAAGCCGATTCGAGGCCAAGCCTCTTGACGCCGATCGCCACATTAAGCTCAGTGCCCCCGACGTTGACGTCGAGTGTGGTGGCCTGCTCAAGTCTTTTGAAGCTCGGCGGAGACAGCCTGAGCATCGCTTCACCGAGGGCGACCACGTCTACCAAGATTCGCTACACCTGCCTTGCATCCCTCACTGCCTTGAGGATTTCGCGGGCAGCCTGCGTTAGCAAGTCGAACCTGCCCGCCGCGATGGCCTTCTTCGATACGAGGCCACCCCCGACTCCCAGACAGAAGGCGCCCGCCTTTATGTAATCTCCAGCGTTCTGTACGTTGACGCCCCCCGTCGGCACATACTTCACTTCGGGCAGAGGTCCTCGGAGAGCCTTAATGTAGCTTGGCCCAACCTGAGAGATGGGAAAGATCTTTACGAGATCCGCTCCCCACCTCATGGCCCGCACCACCTCGGTCGCGGTGAACGCGCCCGGACAGCTAACGACGTCGTTTCTTCTACAGACGTCAATTATCTCCTTGTGCAGGGAAGGGCTGACGATGATCTGGGCTCCCATCTTGATGGCTTTCTCAGCGGTTTTGGCGTCGAGCACGGTGCCTACGCCTAGGATTGTCTCATCGCCATATCTCTTTCTGGCTTCATGCATAACTTGGAT
>JBGVSY010000004.1:0-3725 GCA_041862235.1 Nitrososphaeria archaeon
TGTGATCACGCCAGAAGACTCGGTGCCGGGGATAGGAAGTGTCTTGGCTCTGGACCCTGTGGCTATTATTATCTTGGATGCGTCAAGTGTGATGCTTTCCTCGTCCTGGGTTACGGCTACCGTTCTGGGTGAAGTAACCATGCCGACGCCTTTCAGCAGTTTCACGTTATTTGACTTGAGCAGATACTCTATTCCTTGGACCAAACGGCTCACTATCCTGTCCATTCTTTCAGTTAGCTTTCTAAGATTGTAGCCGGGTTTGGGAACGGTCAAGCCGAACTCATCGGCTCTCCTGATATCCGAGATCAGCTCCGCGGTTCTCAGCAGAGCTTTGGTGGGGATGCACCCCCAGTTGGTGCAGGTTCCCCCAAGATTGTCTTTCTCTATGACGACCACCTTGCCGCCAAGTTGAGCTGCTCTGATGGCGGCCACGTACCCACCCGGCCCACCGCCTATCACGACAACGTCGTATCGATCTTGAACCATATCAACCTGTGCGGAAAAGCTGGCGCTAATTAAAGTTCACGTCGATCGACTTCGGACGCGTGTATGTCCCAACACGTGGATGAAGGGGTTCATTCAGAGAACAACCTCGCACTAGTAACCTTCACATCCGGTGAACAACTTCTTTGCGCACATCCTTCTGTGTCCCATAATTCAAGCCGTTGAAAACTAGGTTCTGACATATTCAGTCACTAACAGCGCGATTGTACGTTAGAATTTGATTGACAAGAAATAGTCTTTCAACCCGGAGTTAGTAGTTGGTTAGGTCTAAGGCATACGGAGGAGTAGTTCATGAAAATGAATCTTTGATCTCAGAACAAAAAAGGGGGAAAGGGATGCCCTTGAACACCTTTAAATGGAGGAAAGATACCGCCCAGGAGAGAATCGTTGAGTTCTGAATCCCTGCGTCTCATGGAGGAACTCAGCAGCCGCGTCCGTCAACTGAAGGAGGAACTGAGCGCGGTGATTTTGGCTCACAACTACCAACGCCCCGACGTCCAAGACATAGCAGACTTTCTCGGGGATTCTCTGGACCTCTCTCGCAAGGCAAGGCAAACTCAAGCTGAGATAATCGTTTTTTGCGGGGTTGACTTCATGGCTGAGAGTGCCGCCATACTGAACCCCACCAAGACAGTGCTTCTCCCGGAGTTGAACGCTGCGTGCCCGATGGCCGCTATGATCACGCCGAAAGATGTTCGTGTTCTTCGAGAGAAACATCCCGGCGCCCCCGTCGTCTGCTATGTCAACAGTTCAGCGGCCGTGAAGGCTGAGAGCGACATCTGTTGCACCTCAGTCAACGCTGTCAAGATCGTTAACAGCCTCCCTGAGGAAAAGATCATCTTCATACCCGACGAATACCTCGGACGGTACGTTGCATCCAAGAGTAAGAAGGACATCATTCTCCACCCTGGATTCTGTCCTACACATGCCAGGTTAAAGGCGGACGAGATACGTTTTCTGAAGGAGGTGTTTCCTGACGCTGAGATCATGGTGCACCCCGAGTGTACACCGGAGGTGATAGCCCTGGCTGACGCTGTCCTCAGCACCTCTCAGATGGTTCGTCACGCCAAGGAGAGCAGCGCAAAAGCCTTCATAGTGGGAACGGAGGAAGGTCTCCTTTACCGGCTGAGACGCGAGAACCCGGGAAAAACTTTCCACCTCGCTTCCTCAACCCTGATCTGCCCCAACATGAAGAAGATCACCTTGGAGAGTGTGACAACGTCTCTGGAGAAAAGCCAACACGTCGTAATGGTACCAGAGAAGACCAGGCGGGCTGCCGCCCGCGCGCTAGACAGGATGTTGGCGGTCAAGTAGGACACGTCTTCTGAGAGAACCCGAGAGTGTCTCTGTGGTTCGACCGATAGGGTGCAAAGCGACACTATTGATTCTGATTAAAGAAGAATCATGATGCATGACTTTCGTCCAATAACAAATTGCGACACAAGACTGCCTAAGTCTTACGCCTTGGACCCTTGGTCCCGTAGGCTACAAGAATTACAGCCACAACCAAGAGCAATAGCACCAAGTAGTTCACCGTTGGATCCACCTCTTGAGCCTGTTCCTCGAGCAAGAGGCTGAAGACGACGTTCTTCCTATCGTTTGAATAGGTGTTGTCGAACACAAAGTAGTATGTGTCCGGTCGGTCAGGTTTGAGGGTGAAGGTGTAGTTCTTCGCAGAGAGAGCGGAAACGCTGATCGATGCTGGTTGCCCACCCAGCCATTGAGTGAAGTTTCCCTGGTTCATAACATAGAAGTCGATGCTTTGATCTCCACCCACACTGATCGTTCCAGTGAAACTCTGCTCAGTGAATTTTTGCATCGAGAACATGTGAGAGATGTAACTATAATTCGACGGCGTGACGCTCAACAGAGTGGGCGCTACGAGCATTTCATCACTTTTGGTGATTCTGGTGGCTCCAAAAGTTCTTGCGAGGGTTTCAACCATGTCTGGGCTAAGCAGAAGATAAGCTGCTATGAGGAGCAGAATCACCCCAACCGTGAGGACTCTTCGTCTCATCGATGTTGTGCTCCTATGTCGGCGACCGTGATGGGGGAGGCGGTCCGTAGGTTTATTTAACTATGTCGTGAAGTGGGTGGTGGACTCTCAGCTTCTTCTCTGACAGCGATCAACCGATTGAGTCGGCGGGGTGAGCAGGTATCAACCAAGGGCCTTGTCCAAGGCTCAAAGAACTTGGAGAACGCATTCCTAGATTGTAGGGTTCAAAAGGCTACGAAGAGTTCTTGTCGCGTCGTCCTCCGGCAACCCTTAAATACCAATTGGATATTCGTGAGGACTTAGGGTAGAAGAAGTGGCTGTAGTCGGATGGGAATGGATAGTAATAATCGCCGTTGTCTTGGTCTTTCTACTTTGGGGTCCGCAGAAGATCCCTCAGCTTGCAAGGGCAGTTGGTGAGGCGCGGAGGGAGTTCGATAAAGCCTCGAAGGAATCCGAAAAGCTGGTGTCTGAAGTTGTTCAGCCAGTGAAGCCCGCACAACCTTCTCCACAGGTCAATGAGGACCAAACCCTCATAGAGATCGCGGGGAAACTCGGTATAGAGACCGGGGGAAAGACCAGAAACCAACTTCTTAACGAGATCCTCCAAACCTTGTCAAAAACCATGGGTGGGAAGTCAGCTTCAGCAGCCTGACGGCCTTCGCACTGTCGTCGCTCAAGACCAAGGGCTTCGATCTAGAGTCTCTTTTGACATAGTAACTCTGGCTTAGCAGGGCCCATCATATCTGTCAGTCTCCAGAGAGGTGTCGATCGATTAACCATCCGTTCCCTACTCGAAGCCAGAGTTCAAGCCGGTTGCAAAGAGTTATTTCTGTCGGATTATCTTCGGTAAGACGGTAGAAAAAGAGAGAAGGGCTTTGACTCAGACGGATGATGGTGCTGGCTCTGAGAAGGAGATGACCTTCTGGGAACATACTGGAGAGCTAGCCAATAGAATGAAGACCGTCCTCTACACCGTCGTGGTCGTCACGATCCTAATGATGGTTCTTCCAACGAACCTGTCCTTCGTGACCAACCCGCTCGAGTTCTACGAGCCCCTTGTAGGAGCTGTGCTTAGAATAATCAGGACTCAAGTTCTGCCACCCGATGTTCAGCTAATCGGGGTGGAGCTGACCGCCCCACTCGAGTTGTACGTGATTGCATCAGTCGTGTTTGGTCTGATGTTCAGCGCGCCCGTTGTTGTCTACGAGATCTATCGATTCGTGAA
>JBGVSY010000005.1:0-39059 GCA_041862235.1 Nitrososphaeria archaeon
TCAGGGATGAAGTAGCGAGGAAGACTACGCTTGGAAGAGAGGCAGCTGGCTTCCTCGACAGGGGAGAACTGGTACCGGACAGAATAGTTGTGAAGATGGTAAGGGGCAGGCTAAAACGAAAGGACTGCATCAGGGGATTCATACTCGACGGCTACCCCAGAACGATACCTCAAGCCAAAGCCCTAGACAAGATCACAGGGCTCGACACCGTCCTCAACCTCGACGTACCGGACTCGGTGATCATAGACAGGCTCTCAACGAGACGGGTCTGCCAGAGGTGCGGAGCCATATTCAACATCAAGTACATGAAAACGAAGAAACCCGGGGTATGCGACAAATGCGGAGGACCCCTCTACCAGCGTGAGGACGACAAGCCCGATGTCATAAAGAGACGCCTTGAGGACTACCACGCCAACATAGGGAAACCCCTTAAGCAATACTACCAAAAGAAGGGCATCCTCAAGACCGTGAGAAACAAGAAGGCAGACGTTCCTCCGAGAGTGGTTGTGGATCGGATCTACCGGGCCCTAGGTCTGAAGAAGCGCTAGCCCAACCCTCCGTCCATCGACCAATCGAGCGATGATTAGAAGCCGCAGTCACCTTGGGAGAAGACGTTTCACAGCCTCCAAGACCTTGTCTCGCGTCTTCGGCCAGACCACGATGATGGAGAAGAGGACGGACGCCGCGACCACGAGTGCCGACGTCAAGAGGTCGCCCATGATGTCGCTCGCGGCGGTGAAGAGAAAGCCCCCTAGAAAGGCACCGAGCGAATACCACGCGGTCTTTCCGATGCCTTCCACGATCAGTAGCTTCCAAACGGGGAACCGCGCCGACCCCGCGAGAAGGATTATGGATGTATCGGGAAGGGGAGATGCAGCCACAAGTAGAATGGCTGCTAAGCCATACTTGTCGATCCACCTCGAAACCCCGCTTTTTCGAGACCTATCGTCGACAGCCTCACCGACTCCAAGCCCCAAGAAGTACGTTGCCATCTCACCTATCGCTCCCCCCCAACCTGCGAAGCTTCCAAGCAAGAACGGGTTATAGATGGTCGTCAAGGGGAGGTAGAGTGGTACGAACAGGTCTCTTCCCACAACCGTCAGGTGGCTCAGCAAAGAAGCCAAGAACATTCCCAGCAGACCAAGCTCTCCCAACTGCCGGCTAGCAAACATTGTCTCGTACAGTACGAAGGCCGATAGGACGGCGACGGCGACCGCTGCTGACAAGGTGAAGAGGGGTTTTCTTTTCAACCATCTCCAACTCCTAGATCCGTACATCATTCCTGCGCGACTTCAAGGCTTCGATCGATCGATTAGTCTCCAGCGTAAGAGGACACACGTGGGTGAAGTGGGCACCCCAGGACCTCTAGAGCGGCATGTCAAAAGGGACACGCCGGATAAATCCCTGACGGTAGTCACTTCCCCGAGCCCTTTGAGCGAAGTCTCATTATCGTACAGGCGGGGAAGTGCCCGGGATGCTCAGGAAGGTTGCCGATCGATTTGCTGTAAGATTCCGAACTTTAGTTCGCCAGCTCATTACACGTGTAAATAGAGCAAAGGTACACTAATCGTACCACGCGGCGATGATGAGGTCGTCGTAACTAATGATATGTGATTAAATGGCTACCTACTGAGCCACGTGTTGCCAAGAGTTATCGCCAGATGTCAGCTATGCAATCGTCCAGACCCAGCCTCCTGAGCGTCGAGGTCCAGGGTTTACCCGTCTTCTCATCCCATCCCATGAGTCGATAATACTCCATCACCATTCCCTTGAGGTAGGGAGCGATAGACTTGCCCTTGGCCTTTCCGCTGGGGGGCGGGTCGAGTAGTCTCTGCGAGATCTTGTAGTCATCCTCAGGGGTCAGGCCCATCCTGACGTTGAACACCCGCTCGAGGTTTGCAACCCGTTCCCCTACAATCATCGCTTCCTCACGCGTGAAATCCCAGCCGGTGACGGCGCTAACGGATCGTGCACTCAGCTCAATGACCTCAGGAACTCCGTAGCAAGCGAACCAGCAAGTGCCGTGGCAGTCGTCCCACGCCTTCTTTATGGTCGTTCTTTGAACGGCGACCGGCTTCATTGTTGGATCAAGCGGATCCTCGAAGTCGTCGTAGCCAAGGTCAACCTCGTGCCCAAAGGCGTCTGCTCCCTGAGAAGGCCAGCCCGATCCTCCTCCCACAGCTTGGCCGAGGAGAATTCCCCACGTCGCTCTCCAGTCATGCAAATTCAAGCCGGCGCCTTTGATGTGTACGGCAAACTTGGTCGCATCGCCACCGATGGTCTCAGCAGCCCTCTTCGGACCGAGAGCGAGAAGTTGTCCCAGCCACCCCTCCTTTCGGGCAGCCGCCCTCGCCATCTTCTCAACCAGCTTTGGGTTGCCCCACTCGAGTTCGATACCGCCCGTCTCTTCCTTTGAGATAATGCCCTTCTCGTATGCCTCTATTGCCATCGACATGGTGCAGCCCAAGGTGGCTGAGTCGAAGCCGAGCCTGTCGAAGAGATCGGTCAGGTAGAAGACAGCTCCGCTTTCGTAGACTCCACAGATGCTCGCCGCTCCCTCCATGTTTTCCCCTCCCCCTGCCATGGTCGCCACATACCCCTTGTGGGGGCCCGATGTGACCTCGACGTCGTAGCTGCAGGCGATGGGGCAGGCGTGGCATGCCTTCGGCGTGTACCTGTAGGATGACATCCCTAAACCGAACTCAGATGGACTGACCTCGAGGAGGTTCTTCGCCGACATTATTGACATATCCTTGATGTAGGAGTACTCGGATCTGGGGATTCCGGCCTTCCCCAGCCCCGTTCCTACGTCGCTCTTGAACACGTTCTCACGCCACCTCTTTGTGGCTTGCTTCAGTTCCTCCTCGTCGGCAACATCCACGCGCCCCGTTCCATGAACCGCGACGGCCTTGAGCTTCTTGGAGCCCATAACGGCGCCGACGCCTGAGTGGCTGAAGGAGTGGTTCTTGTCGTTCTCTATCATCGCGCCTGCGCAGAGGTTCTCTCCCGAAGGTCCGATGGCCGCAACGCTGGCGGCCGGGTTCTCGACCTCCTGCTTCACCGCGTCCTCTGATTCATGAGTGTCCTTGCCCCAGATCTTGCTGGCGTCTCGGATCTCCGTTGCTCCGTCGTGTATCCACAGGTAGACAGGGCTATCAGCGGCGCCGGTGACGATCAACCCGTCGTATCCCGCGAACTTCAGCTTGGGACCCCAGAACCCATGGGAATGGGAGCGACCCACGGTGAAGCCAGTGTCAGCGTTCAACGTCGTTATCGTAGTGTTACTGCTGGACGGGACCTGTGGAACCCCCGTCAACGGCCCGGTCATGAATATCAGAGGATTCTCAGGGTCCAAGGGAGAGAACCCCGGACAAAACTCTGAGTAGAAAAGCTTCAGGCCCAGACCAAAGCATCCCACGTACTTCCTGAGGACATCTTCTCCAGGCAGCTCTTCCTCCACTATCGTGCTTCTGGTGAGATCGACCCTGAGGATCTTTCCGACGTATCCGCCCAACCTAATCACTGCCGCCGCGCGTCCCGTGAGAACAAGAAAAACCTTACCCGAGGTTATCGCCCTCCAACGGACGCCGCCAATTGATCGTTACCGAACTCTTCATATGGACGATCGATGATCGATCGATCGTCGAGCCCGACAGCAGATCTCTCCGTTCGATTAAAGTCCATTTCAAGGAGGCACTAACAGCCCGTCTGGGTATGATCCCTTGATATCGCTTGACCGTGTGCTGACAGGGCAAGATCACCCGGTTTGAGCAGTGGTCAGCCTGATCTGTCGGCTTGTGGCTGAGGCTCCGCCGGGCCGATATCGTATCTCATCCTGACTTGCTCGGATTTGCTTGACGAGTTGAGGAACAGCAGGTAGTGAAAGTCCTCTACTTCCGAGGTGTATGATAGTTCGCCTCTCTGACTCTTTCCGTCCGCATACTTTTCAAGGATCTCCCGAGAAAGAGGTTTTCCAGAACGCACTAGCTTCGAATAGGCCTCACGTGTGAAGAGTAAGGCAGAAATCGGGTTGACTAGATGCCGTTTCGAGGGTACAAAGCGCACTCGGATCAAGTCGTCTCTCCGCAGCCACAGCGGAAGAAGCTGGGTTCCTCTCTCGGGAACGTCCAAGAGAAGTCTTCGGGCACGTGCCTGAACCGGTCTCTGCTCTAGGACGGGCATCTGTGGCAAAGAGGGTGTTGGAGCCTCTTCTAACGGCAACTCGCCTATCACGGTCACCTCAGGCTCACCCTCGGTTTCGACGGGAAGCTGAGTCTCAATTGGCCTTTCGGAGAACAGTGTCTCTATCGCCTTTCTCCTATCTCCGGTTTTCTCTTGAGCAGCCTCTATGCGGCTCTCAAGCTCGAACAGGTCAGGGTATCTTGTGCAGAGCGCCTCATACTTGCTGTCAACCTCCGTCCATTCTTCTAGGTCCTTGAGCCCCTGTTTCGTCTTGGTGATCTCGTTCTCAATCTCCGTCAGGCTAGACCTCAGGGCCGTCATCTCCTCTCGGTAATCATCGGAGAGAAGTCCTTCAGTCTCACGTCGACGCTCCAGTTCACCTATCGATATCTGAAGCTCGACCCTGTTGGTCTCGAGCTCATCCAGCTCTTGCGTACTCTGCTCCATCCTATTCCGCAGCTCCGCCCGGAACGCCTCGACTGATCGAAGGATATCATTTGACAACCTTGCGTACGTGTCGGAGCCCAAGTCGAATCCACGAAGCATTCTGCTGAGCTCGATTATTCTGTTGAACCGCTTGTCATACTCCTTCACCATCTGCGTCAGCGGACTTTCAGCCCGACTCGGACCTTCCTCGGCTGGTTCCCGTGAAAACCGAGCTTCAGCGACTGCCCCAGCCTCAGGAGCCGGGGCCTCCTCCCCCGGTTCAGGCTCGGCAGCAAGAGCTGGAGGTGAACCTGCGGCCCCTGGTGCCACGGCGGAGGGAGGAGGTAGAGCTGTCTCCTCCTCAGGCGTGGCTTTGATCTCAGGAACATCTTCTAACGGAGGCTCTGACAGAGGTTTCGAAAGCAGCGCTTCTAGAGGCATCGCGCCCACTGGCTGTCCGCACACAGGACAGAAATTGGCCAGCTCCGACATGGGGCTCCCGCATGCCGGGCAATGAGTCTCACCCTCCTTTTTCTTTGCCCCTCTCTTCCTCGTTCCATTGGCTTCACGCAAGAGCCGTACCCCTGAGGCCCGATGGATCGACCTGCAATCAGGGATGATCTCATCTCTATTAAAGGTGAGCATTGCTGAGATGAGTCGCATTGAGACAAAAACAATGTGGATACCATGGCAAATGCTTGACCCGAAAACCCCGACGGATCGATCCATACAGCCCGCTCGTTGGCGGAACGTATGGCTGGAAGGTCCTATCGTACGGGAGGCACCAGGGTTGTCAACCGATCCAGATTCTGATAGGAGGTATTTGCAGCCTCAACTATACCTGTCCTGCGTCCGGGGATCCGCTGTGTTGCTGTACCCAGCGACCTCCCAGTAGCCCAGTTCCTGCTTAGCGGTGAATTTTACTGTGTTCACCCACTTGGCGCTCTTGTAGGCGTACTTGGCGGGCACGACGAGCCTCAAAGGGGCACCGTGCTCCGGTAGCAGGTCTCGGTCGTCAAGCCGGTATGCGAACAGCACATCATTCCTTACAAGGTCCTCAAGAGGCAGCGACGTGGAATAGCCCACCTCGCACTCGATCGTCGCGAACTTGGCCTCCGGAGTTGGTTTTGCCATGTCAACGATGGTTCGGAAGAGCACGCCTTCCCACTTGTTGTTCAGTTTGCTCCAACCGGTTACGCAGTGAAAGTCGCTGGTAGTGGTCACCCGAGGCAGACTGCGAACCTCCTCGAGAGTCAACTCCATCGGCTTGTCTACAAGCCCGTAGACACGAAGCCTCCAGGACGTTTCATCGATCTGTGGAACCCCATTAATGTGAAGCACCTGCAGCCTATCCACCTCATACTGTCCAGGTGGAACCCTCTCGCTGGAGACCGTTGTTCGACCGGGTGAAGGCTCAGAGGCCTGGCGGCGCAGAACGTAATAGACGGCTCCGCTGAGTCCAACGGCCCCAGCCAAAACTCCCAGATACTTCATGAATCGCCGCCTGCTCACCTTCTGCTCTGTCACCTTTACACATATCTCCTTTCATTGGAACCCGAGAACAAGCAGGCGCTGCCAAGCGTGGAGAGATATAGCGCTTTTCCTCAGGACTCGAACCTGCAGCCACATCATGTTGCACAGGTCAGTCCAACCCTGAAAAACGATCGATCGACATCCAGTCAAGCTACAGATTACTGAGGGTTCCAGCGTTTGCTACAGACAGATCCAGAAGAACTCCACGTATTCAGGTGAATTCAAAACTCGAATGTCCGTTGGGATGTGTATGTGATTGCCAGAGAATCCCCGGAACTTGAGGGAGCCCGCTTCATAGACGAATCCGCAGCCTCGGTACGCTTCATCATCGTCGATACGCTCTACCCAGTAGTTCTTCACAAGATTGCCTATGATGTTTTCGCGCCAAAGTAGATCATATGTGATTTTCCCCTGCTCTGCCAGCGACATTATCATGTCCACCGCCGTAATGACGCCCTGTTGGAGGGTGTCCTTTCTGAGGTTGTGTCCAGTCACCTCAACGTTCTCAAAACTCGGATTGACGGTTGGACCGCGGATCAGCACCTCGGGGATGACGATTAGGTCAGGGCGAGTGCGTCTCGCCACCTCTTCTCGGAAAACCTCGTACCGCCTCCGCAATCTTTGATCGTCCTCTCGAAGGATTCGTATGGTAGTCCTATCCTTGACCGAGAAGTGATCCATCCTGAAGACATTTCTCTCCGGCCACCCACCCTCGTAGTACGCAGAGTACCACCAATTCCCCTGGCCATCCAGTTCATCGATCGATCGAAGGATTAAATCGTTCTCGCCCCCCAACGCTCGACATGAACGCTTGGATATGGAGGGCCGCGCAATCCTAGCTGCCGCCTCCTTTATCGTGGGAAAACCCGACAATAGACGTGCCTCCGTTGAGCCTCGCGGCCTTGGGACATGGGGTTAGTGAACTCGGCTGCCGCTTGCATTAATCGGAGGCAGAGTCGGCAGAGGCAGAGCTAGAAACAATGCGTATGTACGCTGTCTCCTATACTCTGCCGCTGCTTCCGGAGACGTTGACGTTGACGCTGCCGCTGCTGTTGACGTTGCCGTTGCTTCTTGAGAAGATCCTAGCTGCAGCGTGCATACGATCGATCGATGAGTTAAGACCCCGGTGGACCCTTTTTTCGGCGTCCCCGGTGTCGAGGAATCGATCGCCCCCGGTTCTTCGGGAGCCGCTTCTCATTCAACGCGTTTTCCTCGTTGATCCGTTTAAGGTGCTCGAGATATCCCGACGACTGCAGCGTTCGATCGATCGATCGAGGCCCATGGGACCCCGGGGCGGTCTTCTCTTCCCGTATCTACCGGCATCCCGGACGCATACAGAGTTTTAGGTTCAAGTAGCCCCGAATCCCACAAACACTTCGAGGTAGCCCTTCATTACCAACCGAGCCTTCCGACCGGTGGAACGAGTTATTTTCTACGGGGGCTAAACAAATAGGCAACTTGAAGCACAACCCCGAAAACGAAACATGTGTTTGCCGAATTGAACAACGATTCTCTCAAAAACATATCGGGGGCGGTAGAACCCAAGAGCAACAAGAAGACATAGGCAACAAAGAGAATTGACGGTGGATTCTTGGCAACCACCTTGTAGATGAAACTCATGTCAATTCACCATCCTATCGATCAACCGACCCCAATTTACTCGCACCTTTAGACTTCACTTGGGGGTACAAATACTTTCCGATCGATCGACCACGCGGCCCAGAATGAATCAGTCCGTCACGAGATTGAAGTCAATGAAGGACCCCGGCGGGATGAGCCAAAATCGATCGATTACCCGGCAGAGCCTTCCAGGTCACAGATACAGCGGAATGCTGAGAACATAGAAGTACACAAAGCTGACAATCCCCACCGAGAAGATCAGACCTTCGAGCAGTTCCGGTCTACTCATTTTGATCCGTCTGCCCTCGATGACCAACTTGGGAAACACATGCAGCCAGGTGAAGACCATCAAGAGCAGGGGCGTCCAGACGATATGGAGATCGTAAGAGAGGCCTCTTTCCACGAGGCCAAAGGTCAGCCTGTACGTGACTACGGGATTGTGCAGCCCAAGACCTGAGATCAGAGACAAAAAGGCAACGACGAGTAGCCCGGCTGCACTCCAGCGGGATATCTTCCTATAGTAGGTGAAGCGACTCATCGCAGCGGATTTCTGTTGGCCATTCTTAAACGTTCTCCGGAGCTCTCGAGCATAAGTCGATCGATCGACCCCATCGGCCGATCAAGACGCTGTGCCAACCATGGTAGTGGCGATTCATCGGATAAATCACGCTTTTATCGATCCAAGAAGGTCGGTACTCAGCCACACGCATGACCTGCAGGATGCTTCAACAGGGATACGTGCCTGGGAGCTGTGCGACTCTTCTTCCAGACGATAGCGCCGCCGCGGCCTGCAAAGCCACTCTCAAGAGGGAGAACGGCCGGTGGTTCAGGATCATAAAGTCAGCGCATCTCAGCAGACCTGAGGACTACCTCTCAATCTATCAATCTGGCTGCAACCACTCATGCAAAAAGTGCCACAGCTGGCCCTTCAGTCAGCGTTTCAGCGGAGAATGGATGTCGACCGACGACATCGCGGAGACGTGCGCCAATTACATGGAAACAGTGACAGTCTGGGAACCCAGGGATCGAGCCACTATGTTCCACGCCACCGACCTCTGTCGTCACTGCGGGCTCTGTGCAACAAATGGGAGACTCGGATCGCTTTGTCCAGAAAGGCTCGACCCAGATCAGATCCTACTAAGCCCTCAGGGATGGGGACCGGCACGCAACATCGTTTCCTTTACAGGCGGAGACCTGGGATGCTGCGCCCACTTCTATGCGGAGGCTACAGAAAAGATAAAGGAGAGGTGCGAAAAAACCTGGGTCCTTTTCGAAACAAATGGCTACGGCTTAACTCCTGCGAACCTCGAGCTCCTCGCAGCAGCAGGTCTCGACTCTTTCTGGCTCGACATTAAGGCCTATGAAAAAGAGACGTACAGAGCGCTATGCGGGGCGAGCAACAGGAGAATCCTCGAGCTACCCGCCGAGCTCGTAGACCGTGGATTCGTCTTTGAAGTTCTTTCACTCTTCATCCCAGGCTGGGTTGAGACAGACCAAATAGTCAAGATAGCTGAGATGGTTAGAGACGCCGATCCGTCGATACCCTTCACGATCCTTGCATTCTTCCCTGAACACAAGTTGAGGGACACCAGACCTCCGAGCTTCTGGGAGATGCTGAGGACATACGCCTCGGTCAGGCATGTTGGATTGGAGAACGTCAAGATCGGAAACTGCGGCGTCTTTGTACAGACACCAGGTGATCAGGACATACTGCTCTCGGTCGTGGGAGAGAAAGCCCTTGGTTGACGCCAGAATCCACGAAGGACAGATCGTGGGATAGTCTTAAGTCATTACCGACCAGCATCCGATGACTCGAGATGAGGGCGCTGGTCAAGCCGGGCAAAATCACAGAAGACATGTACATGATCGACGCCGTCGGATACGGGTCTGAGAGGACAACATCGATATTCGTTCTAAAGGGATCGCGGACAACGGCGATCCTGGACACCGGCAGTCGGAGGTCGGCGGAACCCATCCTGCGCGGCCTTAGGGAAATGAAGGTCGATCCAGATCGTGTTCAATACCTACTTGTCAGCCACAGACACACCGATCACGCAGGAGGCGCCGGCCCCCTCCTGAGGGGTCTTCCAAGAGCCGTGGCCTGCGGACACCGATACACAATCGACACTCTGAGAAATCCTGCCAAGATAAATGCCGCGGCGGCCGCAATGTTCGGAGAGTACGGAGAACCGATGGAACCGATCACAAAAACGTCTCGCCTCCTGGCCTTGAATCCTGGGCAAGTAGTCGATCTGGGCGATTTCGAGGTTGAGGCCGTCCACACATCCGGACACACATCTGACCATTACTGCTTCCACGAAAAGAAGAACAAGTTCCTCTTCTGCGGGGACGCCGCCGGCCTGCTGGGCCCCACCACACTATCGACTACCCCGACAACGTTCCTGCCAAGCTTCAAGTATGAGCCATACCTCTCATCGCTCCAAAAACTGCTTCAATACTATGTAGAGATGGTAGCGTTCGCCCATTTCGGCGCCGTAGCTGGAGAAGATACTGGTCAGATCATCCGCAAGAGCATCGCAACACTCGAGGAGTGGAGGGAAATCGCCGAGATAAAACAGCGCGACCCCGAGGCACTTTCGGAGAATCTCTGGACACAACATGGAACCAAGCTTGAGGTATTTCCCATCGAGTTTCGCCGCCTGGCTTTCACCATGTTGGCCAATGGCCTCATCAATGGTCTCCCAAGTCTTGGAATTTAGAACCGTTGGCACTGAAGCCTCCAATTTGATCCACAGACGCGCGATCGGCTCAACTGCGTGAAAACTTGTCAATACTTATCACCCAACTGGCGGCAACACTTGCGGCGGTCAGCCGGTTGCGAAGGCGGATTGGAGGCAGTTACCGATCGATCGATCAAGTCGCTGCTCGAGTACGGAGATCCACGTCACACGAATGGTGAGAGAGTAGACACCCACAGCGTCTGGCTTACGACGATCGGAAGATATGGGATCAACCGTTTGGCTTCGCGTTTTGCTGGCACCGTGGGGATGATTAGTCGGTCGACGGCTTGGAAAGCCCTAAGATCACATTCGGAGAGCTGGTGGGAGCTCATCAAGAGGGCTTCAAGATCGCTTCTTCAGCCCAGCTATCAACTCCTCAGCTGCTTTCCGTATCTCCTCGATGGATCCCTCATCCTCGATCGTGGAGTAGTCCCCGAGGGGTTGCTCCGTTATCACGGCCTTTATCAGCCTCCTCATTATCTTACCACTCCTCGTCTTTGGAAGCGCATTTACGAAGTCGATGTCGCTGAGGACGACGATCTTGCCAAGCGATGATCTAACGAGCTTCCGGAGCTCAGCCTTCAACTCGTCGCTGGGCTTGTAGCCAGCCTTGAGGACGACAAACGCGGCCGCAACCTCACCCCTCATAGGATCAGGCTTCCCCACCACAGCCGCCTCGGCCACGGCTGGGTGTTCTACCAAGGTGCTCTCGATCTCGATCGTCCCGATGCGGTGACTGGAGATCTTGATCACCTCATCCATTCTACCGAGGAACCAGATGTACCCATCCTCGTCTCTCAGCGCCGCATCGCCTGTGTAGTAGCAGCGAGGGATCCGCTCCCAGTAGTCCGCCACATATCGCTGATGGCTCTTCCAGAGCGTAGGGGTGAGCCCGGGGAAAGGCCGGCGACACACGAAGTTGCCCTTGACGCCCACAGGCAGGGAGTTCCCGTCGTTGTCAACGATGTCGGCGTCGATCCCCGGCAGCGCTATACCGGCGGAACCCGGCTTGATGGGAAGCATGGATATCCCGACGGGGTTGCCCACCATTGGGCCACTGCTCTCGGTCTGCCACATGTGGTCGATGACAGGCACCCTGTCCTTCAGCACCCTCTTCTGCAGCCACTCCCAAGCCGCTGGGTTCAGAACTTCTCCTGCGCAGACCACGAGGCTGATCGATCTGAGATCGTGCCTCATGGGATACTGGTCGCCATACTTCATGAGGGCTCTTACACCTGTCGGAGAGATCCACATCTTGTTGATGTGGTTCTTCTCCACAATTCGCCACCAGACATCAGGGGCAGGATAGTCCGGGACCCCTTCATACATGACCGTTGAGCATCCGAACAGCAGCGGGGCATACACAACGTAGCTGTGGCCGACTATCCAACCGATGTCCGACGTAGACCACCAGACATCGCTATCCCTCAAGTCGTAGACCCACCTACCCATTGCATAGATATAGACCTGATAACTTCCGTGAGGCTGCACGGTGCCCTTGGGCTTGGCCGTGGTGCCGGAGGTGTGAAGTATGAAGGCCAGCTCGTTAGACTCCATAGACACAAAGTCCCCGCTTTCGGACTTGCCTGCGTCGAGCATCTCCTCCCAATAGATGTCCCTACCTCTCTTCATCGAGGGCTCCTCAGAGGCTCTCTTCAGCACAGCGACCTTCTGAACGTGGCTAGCTGCCTCCAGAGCTTTGTCCGCGACCCCCTTCAGGTCGACCTTCTTCCCTCGTCTGTACCCAACGTCAGCCGTCAGCAAGACCTTGGAGCCGGCGTCCAGAATTCTTTCAGCCAGAGCCGAGGCGCCAAAGCCTCCAAAAACGACCGAGTGTATGGCGCCGATTCTAGTGGTCGCAAGCATCCCCACGACTGCCTCGGGAACCATGGGCATGTAGATGGTTACTCTATCGCCCTTGCGTACGCCCAGGGCCCTCAAGGCCGCGGCGAACTTCCTTACATCGGCTAGCAACTGACTGTAGGTGAAGATCTTCGTCTCACCCGTCTCGCCAGACTCCCAGATTATCGACGTCTTGTCTCCCGCTCCCTCTTGGGTGACGTGGTAGTCGAGGCAGTTGTAGGATATGTTGGTCATGCCGCCAGCGAACCAGCGGAAGTCCGGGTAACTCCACTCGAAAACTCGGTTCCAGGGCTTTAACCAGTGAAGCTCGCCGGCGACCTCTCCCCAGAAACCTTCTGCGTCTTCCAGCGCTTGGTCGAGCATCCGGCTGAGAGGTTCTGGGTACCTTGGCTTCCGCTCATGAGTCATGTCGACTGATCGATTGACTATTTCAGCCACACTAAAAGCGTTTCAGCCAAAGCTTATTGAATCAATCTAAACCAGGGCTGGTCCCGCGTAGGGCCTCGGCCTGAACGCCACCTTGAGGGAAGACGCAACAGACTTCACCTTTTCTATGTCGGGCATAGGAAGCCGCTCAGGCAACGCGTACGGCGGGAAGATCAGAGCCGTAACCTCGGTTGACAGTCTGTGGCTGCAATCTTTGACGAACTCCACAACGGCTTCGTAGACCTCGGCACTCGTGTGCGTGCCTTTCGGTCTGCAGAGTTGGCTGTACTTCTGGTGGTTCTCCGCGTTGAGGCTTATTGATACGTTTTCGATACCGGCCTCCCTGAGCTCCCCCGCTACGTCCCTATTCGGATAGAGCAGCTTCGCATGCCCGTTGGTATTGATCCTCAGCGGTTTTCCATATCTAGCCTTGATCTCTCTTGACACTGGAATGAGCACATCGTCCAGCCGAAGCAATGGTTCCCCTACCCCGCAAAAAACGATTTCGGGCACACGGAGCAGGTTTTGGCGGCCAATAGCCTCTAGAACCTCACGAGCCGAAGGCTCCTTCCTGAGGCAGAGATTGCGGTAGAGGGAGCCTCCGATGTTTCTGAAGCAGAAGATACAGTTGTTTGTGCAGCGGTTCGTCACGTTGAGGTACATGCCACCTCTCTCGGAGAGCAAGTAGGTGATCACCAGAACAATCAAGCCTCCCAGAGCGATCGATCGACGTTCTGACGGATCACTCGCCCAGAACTTGGATTCTGATCGTTCGTGTTCTGGGTCCGTCGAACTCAGCGCAGAAGACGTTCTGCCAAGTCCCCAGAACAGGTCTTCCGCCTGAAACAGGCAGGGTCAATGTTGTCGTGAGAAGAATTGTGCGCAGGTGGGCATGGGCATTACCCTCCATGCGGTCATGCTTGTATCCAGCCCCCTTCGGCACTAGCTTCTCTAAGATATTCTCTACATCTCGTTTGAGCCGAGATTCATCTTCATTGACATATAGCCCGCAAGTTGTGTGAAGGCAGAGAACGTTGGCCATGCCGTTTTCCACCCCCGAGCGTCGCACGATCTCTGTCAGGCGATTGGTGATATTCATCAAGTCAACTTCTCCGCGCGTCGACACCTCGAAAGTATCTGAAAACACCTTCATGCCCTTCCCTCATCGGAAGATGATGCCGTCACAGATAAACACATGTTCTGTCACAAAGACGAAAGCTTTGGTGCAATGCCGAGGACGAATCGATCGACTATTCATCTGCGGTCTGGAGCAGGCCGATCAGTTGCCTGTTTCCAATGTTCACCCTTTTGAGATGTCTAGTGGCGGCCTCGTAGCATTCCTTGGCTTGCTTCTTGCTCGTTGTCGGGAGGTCGCACATCTGGAAATTGGGGTAGAATGCGAGGAGGCTGTAAGGAATCTCAGGATTTAGCTCAGCTATGAAACTAGCTATGGCTTCAACTTCACCGGCATCGACGTAGCCGGGCACGAGCAAGGTCGTGGCAGTCAGCACTGGAAGGTTAGGCCTATCCATGTAGAACTTTTTGTAGATCATCTCGAAGTTCCTGAAAGCTTGGCGGTTCGAGACTCCGCTCAGGGCGAGGCTCAGATGTGGATCGGAAGCCTTCAGATCGAACTTCACGTTTCCCCCGGTTTTCAGCGACAGCTCCGCTGCTTGCTCGACTAGATTGGAGTTGCCGCATCCATTCCATTCCCAGCAAATGCGAAGGATTCTTCCTTCCACGCGTTCCAAGATTTCGCTTGAAGTTTTCAGCGCATATGGCAGCTGCGGCTCTGGGCTGCCGCCGAAGTAGCAGACGCAACTGACCCGGGGGTTCTCCACGGCCTCTGCAACCAACTCATCCCGCGTCTTTCTGGGAGATGTAGCGACGTTCTTGTGAGAGGCGTTCTGACAGAAGAGGCAGTCAAATCCACACCCGTAGAAGAACACGGCTAGATTGTGGTACCCATACTCGGCCGAAGGCCTAGCCGCATATCTGGGATAACCGGCCCCTGTGCCGGCTGGGCAAAACCAGCTTGAACAACAGTTTGTCGGGAGAGGGTCTAGGTATGAGTGAATCCTGGCTACTTGTGGGTTGCAGAGAGGCTCGAATCTGCTCCGCCTATTGATCCTTAACCCGCAGAAGCTGGTTTCCCCTTTGCCGACTCGACACTCGTTAGAACACAGTACACATTTCACTCCTCTCGAAGTTTGAGGGGGCTTCGGGGGTAGGCCGTAAGGCGAACGAGCTAGCCGGTGAGCCTTCTCTATCAGGGGAAGACTTTCTTTTGGTCTCTCCTTGATGCAGCACCCACACAAACCAAGTGTCTCAGCGATGTCGGTGGAGCGGGTACCGCATAACCTGCAGACCGAGTGTCCCCGCACCCTATCCATCGACAACTCTTGTCTCCGCAGAACCTGTAGCTCATCGACTCAAGCAAGTAACAGAAGATAAGGTTTCGTCGATCGATGAGGGGGCCGTAAGAGAACTCCTAGTGTGGGGCGGGACGGATTCAAGATTCGGAGGGAAAATCCCGGTCAGTCAATTGCGTTGGGGTTGGTGCCCAAAGATCTCTAAGCCTGACAACCTTGTGAGCTACGTTCAGGTTTGCACCGGCTCGCGGGAGGCACAGCTACACCGTGACCTTGGTTGTTCCGAGCACCTCAACTATTTGCGCGTATTCAGAGGCCCGGCGAACGTAGACCTCGTCTCCGGTCACCAGAGGAGCCATTTTGGTGTCGTTGTCTGCGAGTAGCAACCCTGGTCCACGAACAACATACACACGGATGGTCTCGGTATCTCCGACAACCCGGCTTTCGATGGGCTTGGTAGGAGCGATGAAAGCGACGCCCAGCCCGTTGCCGAAGCGGTAGCCTGCGATCGAGTGAAAATATCCGCTGCTCCCGTAGGGGGTCGCGCAGATCACGCCGTCGCAGATCACATTCTCCGCGATATCCTCGTTGTCCACCTGGACCGACAACCTGACCGCAAAGGGGAGCTGGTGGTGAACGTTGATCTCGTTTAGTCCCACCACCCTTGAATCGTCCTTTACAGCCTCCACCTTGATCTGCCTCACTACCTTGTATTCCTCTCTACCAAGAGCCTCAAGGAGCGTGGTATAATTGTGGTCGGGGCAGCGAGCGCAGATGGAACTGTGCTTGATCATCACTCGAGGAATGCCCGGATACAGCCGCTCAGCGCGGAGTGCCGTGCCATCGCCGCCAAACGAGATGACGATGTTGGGATTGCTCCGGTCAACCTCGAACCCATGGCTGGAAAGATCGCGAAGAAGAGGGCCAGCGCGCTCAGGGTGCTTCGCTACCACGGCCACCTTGACCATGACCGCGCAAAGGATTATCTGAATTTAGAGTTTTGTAGACCACCCGAGTGAACTCACTGCATTGGGAGATCGAAAGCCGCGTGTTGCTCGCGATCGACCTCTCACATCTCCGTCCGTCGGATTGCAGTCGCACGTCTTGTTCCTGATCCAGCGCTTCTATGAGTTTTCCACTGCATCGATTGGCTCTCAAGGGGCCGAATGCTCAAGTACAAGGATACAGTCGTCTATGAGGTTAAGGTGCAAGAATGAAGTTCCAAGTCGTGGCTGATGTGTTCGAGAAGGTAGAGGGCACGACCAAGAGACTGGAGATGACAGACCTCCTCGTGAAGCTAATGAAGCAGACACCTTCAAAATTGATAGACAAGGTTGCCTACCTGACTATAGGGGAACTTTATCCTTCCTACGTCGGGGTCGAGCTCGGCGTCGCAGAGAAGCTGGCGATAAGAGCCATAGCAGCCATCACAGGTCTACCGGAGAATAACATCGCGGCGAAACTCAAGAAGACGGGCGACCTCGGGTTGACCGTCCAAGACCTTCTCGACAAAAAGACCCAGCAGACTCTTAGAATGCGACCTCTGACCGTTGAAAGGACATACCAAACTCTTGAGAAAATCGCTCACGCAACAGGCTCGGGCTCCCAAGAGACCAAGATAAAGCTCCTTGTGGGTTTACTGAACGACGCCACACCTAGAGAAGCCAAGTACATCCTACGAATAGTGCTCGGTAAACTCAGACTCGGTGTGGCCGACATGACTCTTCTAGATGCCTTGGCGATCGCCTACGGCGGAGGCAAGGAATCTAGAGAAGCAATAGAGAGAGCCTACAACCTCACTTCAGACATAGGCTATGTCGCCAAGACCCTCGCGGAGAAAGGGATGAAAGAAATAGAGAAATTTAGCGTCACCTTCGGAAAACCAATAAAGCCCCAGATGGCGGAGAGACTCGCTTCGCTGGACGAGATACTGGAGAAGCTGGGCGGAAAGGCGGCTGCCGATTATAAGTACGACGGACTACGAATACAGGCTCAAATCTCACCCAGCAGAATTGACCTGTTCTCTCGGCGCCAAGAGAACATCACGGACCAGTTTCCCGACATAGTCAAAGGGCTGAGAGAATCCATAAAGGCGAAAGAGGCTATCGTCGACGGGGAATCCGTCCCCATCGATCCGAACACAGGCGATCTGCTCCCCTTCCAAGTTATTTCCCAAAGGAGAGGAAGAAAACACGAGATAGACAGAATGGTTGAAGAAGTGCCCGTCGCCCTCTGTCTCTTCGACGCGCTATACATAGACGGCGAGGACCTCACACTGAAGCCGTATCCGGAAAGAAGAAAAAGACTCGAAAAGATCGTACGGAAGACGGAAACCATAAGGCTCTCGGAGACGGTTGTCAGCAACAAGCCACAGAAGATAGAGGCCTTCTTCAACAAGGCGGTGCATGAAGGAACAGAAGGATTGATACTGAAGTCGGTGGGGCCTGAATCGATCTATGAGGCGGGAAAGAGAGGCTGGCTCTGGATCAAGTGGAAGCGGTCCTACAGGAGCGAGATGGCCGACACTGTTGACTTGGTTGTCGTAGGCGCTTTCTCAGGACGCGGCCGCAGGGCCGGGACGTACGGAGCCTTGCTCATGGCCGTCTACAACCCGGACTCAGATCGGTTCGACACTGTCTGCAAGTTGGGAAGTGGTTTTACTGATGAGGACCTGGCTCGTCTCCCTGAACTGTTCAAGTCCCTCCTGCTAACTCATCCGCATCCCAGGGTGAACGCATTAATGAAGCCTGACTTCTGGTTCATTCCGTCAAAGGTTCTTGAGGTTCTGGGAGATGAAATCACTTTGTCACCTCTGCACACATGCGGGTTCGGTTCCATCCGCCCCGAAAGCGGTCTCGCGATACGATTCCCGAGACTTGTTAAGTTCAGAGACGACCGTGCCGCCGAAGACGCGACGACAGTGAAAGAGATCCTTGAGATGTACAACACTCAGCTAAAGAAGATCGAGGCCTAAAACAGATACCACTCTACGAGACACTCAACGAAAACCACGCAGACGCGATCGGTCGATTGCTCAGACGAGACGAGAGATGGCTCGCTCGCTCTACGAAGCGTTTAGCGAGATCAATTGACTATCCTTTATAGATGATAACGTGCCCCACCCGCTGGCGGATGAGTGGTGGAGACTCAGTCAGTGACGACCATAGATCTTGTGGAGAACTACAGGTTCCGTGTTGGGTTCGATAACGAAGCCAAGACCGAGCTCATTATGGATGAGCCGAGACCGGTGGGTGAGGGAGCTGGCCCCAATGCATCTAGAGTCTTGGCTGCTGCCGTTGGAAACTGCCTGACAGCGAGCCTCCTCTTCTGTTTGAGAAAAGCCAGGATCGATATCGCCGACATCAAGAGCACCGCCAAGGTTACCGTGGTAAGGAACGAGGAGGGATACTGGCGTATCCAGAAGCTGGACATTCTCTTGGAGCCTGACATGAAGAGCCAAGACGAGCCGAGGATGAAGCGTTGCCTTGAGATTTTTGAGAACTACTGTGTAGTCACCAGCAGTGTCCGCAAGGGCATACAAGTCAACGTCGAAGTCAAACCGTAGATCAACTCGATGACATGATAAATCGATCGATAAAGCGCGCAAACGCACTTATCTGAAAGCCACCACTATACAGGGCGTGGAGTTCCTTGTACAGAATATCAGCTCGAAGAATCGCTCACACATACTCCATCGTCTCCCGAGACCCCGAGACCTACGAAATGGGGGTGGCTGTGCAGTCCCACTACTTCTCGGTAGGTCCCATCGTTCCGTGGGCCGAGCCTGGGGTAGGCGCCGTCGCAACACAGGCCATGGTAGACGTATCCTACGGTCCCCTAGGACTGGAACTGATGAGGAAGGGCAAGACGTCTCAGCAGGCATTGAAAGCCCTTTTGGCCTCGGACAAGAACTCGGCCCTCAGACAGGTAGCGATGCTTGACGCCAACGGAATCATAGCTACTCACACTGGTGGGAGGTGTATCCCTGAGGCTGGCCACTTGAAGGGCAAGGACTATTCGGTCCAAGCCAACATGATGCTCAACGACAGAGTCTGGCCTTCAATGGCTGAAGACTTCGAAGGAGGAAAGGGCGACCTAGCAGAACGCATGCTCCAATCACTTGAAGCAGCCGAGGAGGCGGGAGGAGACATACGTGGAAAACAGTCTGCTGCAATCCTGATCGTTCGAGGCGAGAAGTCAAGAAAGATGTGGGAAGGTAGGATCATGGATCTCAGGGTTGAGGACCACCCTGAACCGTTGAAAGAGTTGCGACGACTCGTTGAACTGCACCGCGCGTATCAACACGCGAGCAGAGGCGACTTGGCGATCGAGGAGAAGAACGTTGACAAGGCTCTGTCAGAGTTTCGCGCCGCCGAAAGACTGGCACCCCGTAACCAAGAGATAAGGTTCTGGCACGCGGTCTCCCTAGTGAACGCTGGCCGCATCAAAGACGCAGTCCCTATATTCAAGAAGGTCTTCGAAAGAAACGAAAACTGGGCCGAACTAGTCCCAAGGCTCTCAAAAGTCGACATGCTTTCAGCGGATGAATCTCTCATCAAGAGGATTGTCTCGGCCTCTCCAGGCCGTCGGGTCTAGGAGTCAATCGATCGTAAACACATCATGCGGAGCCGCTGGAAACCCGCCGGCTATATCCTACAAGATGTCCTTCAAATCTCCTCCTCAGGACTGTCCACACAGCCCATTGGGAAGCGTTTCGGCAACGACGGTTGAGCCGGCTACCTACATCGGATGAATTGATATGTGACCTCAGAGTAAGTGGGAAGGACCCCCCGATGCAGCGCCGCCGGCGTAAGGAGATGGAGGAACTTGAGAGACTGCGCAGACACTGGCTGGAGCGCTGCGAAGAGATGGCCGACAAATTTGTTGAGGATGCAGGGAAAAGGGGATCCTCCTTAGGCTACGCCAAGACCGACCTCCAGACGCTCGAGCGGTTTCTGCGCAGGCAACGAGCCTCGATCGTCGTGAGGATCTCCCGGAGGAATAGGCGCAGATTGGTGGCCCGTGCCTCCGCGTACCTAGGACAGGTCATCCTCCACAACATGGGTGGCAAGCTTGGCTGGGAGACCTCTTTCCAGACAGTATCAGTTGAAGAAGTGGGCGGTCAAGGCATCAAGGCCTTTCCGTGGGACCGAGTGGCTGAGTTGGTTGACGAGGGATGGGGGGAGCCGCTGAAACAATACTACGAACTAATAGAGGAGGCCGTAAAGGCGCGTGAACGGGGTGACTGGCAGCTGAACGAAGACGATGTCTGGAATCAGGTCCAAGAACGTGTTCGCGCTCTTCGCGAGGAGGGTAGGCAAACGCTTGGAAACACTGGGAAAATGGCTGCCAGCGTCCT
Organism: Nitrososphaeria archaeon; assembly: GCA_041862235.1. Classification (GTDB taxonomy): domain Archaea; phylum Thermoproteota; class Nitrososphaeria_A; order Caldarchaeales; family JAVZCJ01; genus JBGVSY01. Next base: position 20,523 of record JBGVSY010000005.1, read on the forward strand.
CCCGCTGACATATTGTCCTGCCTGCGGGAGGCTGGACGATCGAGAAAACGCCCTGATGAGACCGGGCCCAGATGAGCTCCGACGCGACTTCTCCCCCCTCATTCGGTCCGCCCTCTCCGACGCAAGGTGGGAACGCTGCTCCGATTGCGGAGGCCAGCTACTCCCCGTCGGCTACAGCTTGAGCACGCTAGGCTGGTACCTTCTTCGCCGCAGCGAGGGTGGCATCAACCCACCTACGTCGAAGAAGCTCTCAGAACGTCAGGAGGTCTACATCACAGTTTTGAACACCACACTGCAGCGCAGCCTCTTCCTTCGCAGCCTGGTTCATAGAGTCAAGAAGGGGATCATAGAGATTGGGGAGGACAAGGAGGAGGATCTCAAAGGCGGGGAGTTCTTGGTTCCCCTGCCTTCAACCCCTTTCTACTTTTAGCAAGTTTCCAACCGATGTAGCACATATCAGCAGATAGGCGGTCCAGAATATACCTCGTTGCGGAAGCATATGCCGGAGTTTCGCCTTGAGAAGACGGCCATAATAGGGGATACGAATTTCAGCAACCGGTAGGAGCGTTGAGAGCGAGGAGAAAGGATCGATCATGCTCGACTCGATGATTCCCAGGGTAAGCAAGGTCATGTCGAAGCCGGTCGTCAAAGTTGACGCAGAGGCATCAGCAGCAGAAGCGACCCTCCTTATGCTCGACCATGGTGTCGGTGGACTAGTCGTCACTAGGAATGGGGTGCCTGCAGGGATCTTTACTAGACGCGACCTGCACAAGCGAGTTCTGGCCGCCAAGCTAGACATGGAGGACACTAGGATCGACGAGGTCATGACGGCACCCATCATAACGATCACAACGAACGCCAGCTTGAAGGAAGCCTTGGACCTGATGCAGAAGAACGCAATCACAAGGCTAGGCGTTATGAAAGACGATGAGCTTGTTGGGGTAGTCACAGAAACTGACATCAAACTCACATATCCGAGAGGCTATTTCTCCACTAGGCTAATGCTGAAACGCTTCATAGTGGACACACTAGCTTACATTACTTTCTGGTCGGTTCTCGGCACCATAGTCCAAGTATTCGTACTTCGCCTGACCTGGTTCCAATTCGTCGCCAGCTCAACGGCGGGTGTTGTGCTGACAATCGTCTTTGGAGGCCTATTTGGAAGGTACCTCGACCTCTTGAGGGCGAAGTTCCGGGTCTAGGATCGATTTTGTGAAATGATCGAGAGGGCCGGGCCCGACAAGAAACGCAACGATACATCAATCGATCAACCATTCTCTTGAGTTGCTTTTGAATCAACCGATCATTGCACCGGCATCCATAAATAATCGTGCGCGTGCCTTCCCACGTGGGTTGACGTGGGTCGAAGGAAACGACAGCAAAGAAAGGCCGACAAGCGAGCAAAGTTCAAGGCGAAGGACTCTGAAAGGCATCCTTGGAAGACCACTTCCGCTGAGCGAAAGAAGAAAAGAATAGAACAATACGCCACGTACTCGGCTTGAGCTCGATCGATCCTCGCCAAAGAGATAAGACTTGGTCTGTCTGGTCAATCGACTCAAAAGTTGTACATAGAGGTTCTTTTGCGTGCTCTCTGCAAAGGTTGCTTTAGTAAAAGGGGAAGACCCGCATGAAATGGTACGGCGAGCCTTGGAACTTATTCGCGCCGAGGACTTGGTGTCTACTGAGGATACTGTCTTGATAAAACCCAACTACATAACAGCGAAAGATCCTTCCACAGGGGTAACTACAGATCCGCTTGTAGTCGAGGAACTGATCAGATTTGCGAAGCGCTGCGGTGCGAAAAGCATAACGGTTGGCGATGGAGGGGCTGGAGACACGGAAAGAGCCTTTGACACCGTGGGGCTAAGGGATATCGTGTCCAGACTAGGCGTCAACCTAGTTGACCTCAATCGTGACCGCAGAGCCAGAGTTCGAATCCCTGGAGCTCTGTCGTTGAATGAGGTGGACATAGCAAGAACGGTGATTGACAGCACCTGCATGTTCAACGTTCCTTCCTTGAAAGTCCACCACATGGCTCTAGTTACACTTTGTATGAAGAACCTGATGGGCGTGGTCCTTCCAAAAGGGTCTATGCACGCCGAACTACATGCAAAGCTTGTAGACCTCGCCTCGCTGCTCAAGCCGAGGATCAACGTGATTGAGGGGATTGTGGGTTCAGAGCTAGACGAGGTGGATGGCAATCCTGTCAGAATGGATGTCATAATAGCGGGGACTGACATAGTAGCTACGGACGCCGTCGGCGCCATGGTCATGGGCATCGATCCGAAAAAGGTTACTCATATTCAGCTCGCGAGCAAGCGTGGCTTGGGCGTGGGAAAAATCCAAAACATAGAGATCTTGGGCGATCCGGTTGAGTCGGTACGAAGGGACTTCAAGCTCCCGCCCACGTTTCAAAGCAAATTCTAAGCGGCTTGAGCTTCGATCGAGGCTCGTCCACCGAGTGAAACTATCGAAGTCTTCGAAAGGGTCCGTTAGCCTTACCACAGCATTCGATGTTGAACCATCTGGCTGCCGGGGACGATGTGGTAGACCGTCACGCCCCTCTCTTCGAGCATGTCGGCGATGATGCGGCGGTGGCAACGCCGGGGACTCGACTCAACGCAAAGCAGGCAAGTTCTATATTTGTTCCCGAGCGTGGCAAGGTGATCCACCCCGCGGGTGAACTTCCTGTCCTTGACGTGGTTGCGGTACCCACCTCCGCGACGGCCGCCAAGCAGTTTGCCCATCCAGGCGTACCGTATCCCCGCATCATGAAGCCACTTCCCCAGATACCTCTGCTGGAAGTCCCTCAGCTTCGAGGTGGGCCAGCGACGAATATCCGCCACGAACTCTATGCCGTATTGCTTGAACAGATCTCGAAGATCGTCCTTTGACAAGGAACCATACCCTACTGTGTAGACGGTAACTTGCTGCTCGGAAGTGGCCCGAGAGGAGCTGTGTCCGGATTCGAGGCCTGCAAAACCAAGCAATTTGCTGATCTCCACCGGTTCGCAGGATATCTACCTATTCGGTACATAAATACTTGTTCACGATGAACTCATCTTGATCGATCATTCAAAGGCTTATTACGACAATTTTCTCGGCGAAGAGCGAGGGTACACAATGCGAACCAAAGAGTTGGACACCCCAGCTCTGCTCCTAGACTTAGACGCGTTGGAGCGCAACATCTCCAAAATGTCGCGGTTCTTCCAAAATGTCTCGGCCGACCTGAGACCTCACGTGAAGACCCACAAGTGTCCCGAAATTGCTCAGAGACAGATCGATGCAGGAGCGAAGGGGATCACCTGCGCCAAGCTGGGAGAAGCTGAGGTTATGGCACAGTTCGGAGTCGACGACATTTTGATTGCAAACCAAGTGGTTGGCGGTCAGAAGACTAGGCGATTACTGCGGTTGGCCGAATCCACCGAGCTCATGGTGGCGCTCGACAGTGTTCAGAACGCCCAAGACCTCTCGAACGCGGCGGTCGAAGACGGCCAGATTCTCGACGTGGTGGTCGAGCTGAACGTAGGGTTGGACCGATGCGGTGTGAGACCAGGAGCCGACTCCGTCGCGCTGGCTAAGGAAGTTGCGAGAATGAAGGGATTACACTTCCGAGGGCTTATGGGCTACGAGGGCCACGTGATTTTCATACCAGACTACAGCGAGAGGAAACAGATGTGTGAGGAAGCGCTGGCGGAGCTCACGAAGACCAAATCGATGTTGGAAAAGGAGGCCTTCGAAGTTGAGGTGGTGAGCGCGGGAGGCACAGGCACGTACAACATCACAGCTCTCTACCCGGGCGTCACGGAGGTTCAGGCAGGGTCGTATGTGACAATGGACACCAAGTACAGGGACCTAGGTGTCAACTTCGAGTGTGCGCTCACCCTCCTGAGCACGGTGATCAGCAGGCCCACTGAAACAAGGGCAGTCATCGACGCGGGTGCAAAGGCCGTCACATCTGAGTATGGAATGCCCGAGCCGAAAGGACTAGTCGGTGCGCAGCTCACAGCTCTGCACGAAGAACACGGGATTCTCCGATTGGAACGCGACTCGCAGACACTTCATGTCGGCGACAGGATCGAGTTCATCGTGAGCCACGGCTGCACAACCGTGAATCTTCACGACCGGTTGCATGCAATGCGGGGAGACAAGCTGGAGGCTGTTTGGAGCATAGCTGCTCGCGGCAAATGCAGGTGATTCTCTCGGAGAAAGGTCGATAATCGCGAATCGTTCGAAGATCGTGATGAGGGATCTATGAAAGCTGTCGTATGGACCGGTACAGAGAGGATGGAACTGCGGGAGCTCCCGCAGCCGAAACTGGGAGACGACGAGGTGTTGATCAGGACTAGAGCAACCGTCGTGTGCGGCACCGATCTCCACATCTACAGAGGGCTTTTCAAAGGGCTCAAGCCGCCCAGGGTCCTGGGCCACGAGTTCTCCGGCGAGGTCTTGGAAACCGGAGACTCTGTGAAGAGGATCAAAGCCGGCGATAGGGTAACCGTGGACCCAGTTCTCTCCTGCGGCGAGTGCCGCTTCTGCACGGAAGGACACACAATACTCTGTGAGAAAGGAGATTTGGTAAACGTCATCGGGTTCGTTCGTGACGGAGCGTATGCGGAATACGTCGCGGTTCCCGAGAAGAATGCCTACCCCATGCCGAACAACATGACGTACGAGAGAGGCGCATTCGTCAACACGCTTGCCTGTCCACTGTACGCCGTACGTAGAGTAGGGGTCCGCAAGGGCGACTTTGTCGTAGTCTTGGGCTCCGGTGCCGCCGGTCTCTTCTTCGTCCAGCTCTCCAAGTTGATGGGAGCCGGGACGGTTGTCTCCACTGACCTTAGTCCGTCGAAGCTAGAGGTGGCGACGCGCCTTGGAGCCGACGCCGGCATCAACATTCAAGAGAAGGACCCCTTGAGGGAGGTCATGAATATGACGAGCGGTCGCGGCGCTGACATGGTCATCGAGGCCGTCGGCGCCCCTGAAACTGCGCAGCAAGCCATTCCCCTCGCCCGCAAACAAGGCAAAGTGATCATCTTCGGAGTCTTCGAGGCTCCCGTGAACGAGATACCCTTCGAGGACATTCGGGCTAAAGACCTAGAGATCTACGGCATCGCCGGCTACAACACATCGATCTACCCCGAAGCCATCTCACTTCTAGCTTCATCCAAGGTCGACGTGGACGCCATGATCACGCATCGTTTCCGTCTGGAGGAGGTCCCGTTCGCTTTCAACTTGATCAACCGGCGGCTCAAGGACTTCGGTAAGGTCCTGATTGTTCAGTAGCTTCCAGGATAACCTCGGTTCGATCCCGGTTTATGGAGCTATCCCGGTTTTCCGGTCGGCTGCAAGAATTTTCTGCAGCCTCTCGGCCACCACGCATTCCTCACCATCCCTGAGACACATCGCGTCCAGAACAAGGATGCCCTCGCCAACATAGAACTCCCTGACAACGATCGGAGGCGCCCCGTTTCGAAGGGCATTAGCCACCTCGCCGGCCGTCAATCGAAGACGACTCTCGTCCAAACTAAGCTTCGCCCGGGGAATAGGGCACCCAGTCTCGTCGGGGAAGACCCTCTCAACAGTCATGTGCGGGATAGCACTGAGCTCATCAACCAAGTAGCGAATCTTGCCATCGCAAGACATCAGATCAGCATCCACGTCGCTCTGAACATACCGCTCCAACGCAGTGATGAGACCAATGATTTGTTCCTTACTGACCTTCATTGGCCGTCCGATGCCCATGTTGGGGCTGGACTGCAGGGCACATGCCTCGACCAGATCGCGTCGACCGCAGACGAAGCCTGTGTCGTTGGGGCCCCCTATCGCCTTTCCGCCGCTGAAGACCACCAAGTCCGCGCCTGACTCCACAAACCGTCTGAGGTTGTCAACCGGGGGGAGCTCAGAAGCAGCATCCACAATGACTGGTACGTCCTGTTTCTTCGCGGCGGCAACTACTTGTGGAAGCGAGAGCATACAGCGCTGGACACAGAGATGAGAGATTACGTGTAGAATAGCTGCTGAGCGATCCGTCATCGCTGCCTCAAGCTCGTCCAGAGATGTGCGCCAAGAGCAACCGACGTCCACGAGGCGGGCGCCCGCGAGCCTAACCAGTTCAGCGAACTCCACATGATGCCCCCTCTGGATGATAATCTCGTTTCGCATGCCCTGCGTCTCCGGAAGCCGACGCATCTTGGCCCTGTCCGTCCCTGTCACACAAGCAGCAGCCGCAACCATCAAGCCCGCGGCCGCGCCAGCCGTGACGAGGCCTGACTCCGCTCCCGTGATCGTGGCGATCACCTTCCCTGCCCGCTGCTGAAGCTCCTCTATGAAAACGAATGATCCCGCAGCCTCGTTCATAGCATCCAACACTTCCTTCTTGATCAAAGATCCACCGATGTTCGTGAACCACCCGCCCGCGTTGATCACCGTTCTAACACCCAGCTTTCTGTAGACTGACATAACCCCTTGCCAGGGGCTATCAGAGCGACGCCCTGTTTAAGACTTACCAGATCGACCGTGAATCGATCGACGGCAACGCCCATCTTCCGTCGAATTTTCCAAAGCAAAAGATCTTTATCTTTCAGCGAACACATTACTCCCCGTGCCAATCTGCGGAATCTGTGAGAGAGAGATCCCTGAAGACGAGGTTGCCTACTACAGGACAGAGAGGGTCTTCGAATCTGAGCCCAGCCCAGTAGGTGAAATCAGAAGAATACCGGTATGCAGAGATTGTGCTGAACAGGAAAAGGCGCCGAGAGCGGACTGAGTGGACGTAGATAGCTAGATGGCACGAGACAATGCGATCGACTAAATACCTCTATTCATTTTACGGCTTGCAATACGTCGAGAAAGACGGTCGAAACAACTCAGACAATTGATTCTCTTGCAGCGAATTGTCCCACATACTTTCTGGCCAGAGTTCTTTCTCGGTTCACCAGTGTATCCCTTCATCCGCCGACATAAGGAATTCTTAGGAATCCTATCTATAGAATAGGATGGATCAATTTTTTCCAGAAGTAGTCTCGACGTGGCTCGACATGTTTCCGAGTGCTGCCGAAGGTATTGGAAGCATGGCCATGGTCATCAAGCCCGGGGAAGCGTTGATCACCTTGGGAATGGAGTTGACCACCAGGGCAACGGTCGCTAGGTCCCCGTGGACACACGGTGAAATCCTTTGAAAGATGTTGGGGGTTCCCTCTATCGTGATGGAGTCGTACTCCTCCTCCGCCTCCAAGTAAGCCTCGAAGTCCAGCGCTATCACGTTCAAACCGTTTGCTACGCCGTGCGCTTGCTGCCTCAGGCCTGCAACGCGGCCGGCCGCCGCCTTGATCTCAGGGCTCCCCACCGGTCTCTTCGCTACGACAGCCTCAATGGAGTCGGTTATGATCTCGTCGAGCTTCCACCCCAGGGAGGCAGCGATCATGCCGATCGACTGCTCCAAGCCCACGTGGCCGGTGATAACCTTCCTCTTCACCTGTCGATTGAACTCCTCCACGGTGAGCCCGGCCCCGATCTTCTTCTGGAATGGCAGCCTTCTCGTCGCCGCGTTAATCCTTCTTCTCACTTGGATCCTCCTCACATCTTGACAGGCACCCGTCAACGTGATGGCTAGGGTATCCATTAGGAACCCAGGGTTTATCCCTGTACCGAGAACAGCGACGTTCTCCCCCTTCGCCAACATGTCGAGAGCTCGGGCTAGCTCTGGTTCTGAGAGAAACGGGTATGTCAGCTCCTCGCAAGTAGAGACGACAGGCACACCATGACCAACGATATCCTCCAGCTGTTTGTATACGTCTCGGAGAAACGAGGAAGTCGCATGCACCACTACATCGGGCTTCGCCTTCGATAGAACCGCGTCGGTTTCAATCGAGACCGATACACCAAGCTCTCTCCCAAGGCCGATGATGTCTCCTAGATCTCGACCTACCTTGTCCGGCGCAATATCAATTGCCCCCACTATCTCCACACCCTCCTTCTGGAGAAGGAGCCTTGCAATGCGGCTTCCCATGGCTCCTACACCAAACAAAACTATCTTCAATGACCTTGTCATCCGGTACAGCTCCGATTCGAAGTTGGCGCATCGTCGGAACTTATTAAAACGTTGGGTGACACAGCGCTTGAGTCGGTCGATCGTCTCGATCGATCATGCTAGCTCTCAATTGCCTGAGCTTGGTCCGGTCTCCAACTGAACGGATAGCCGCGCCATGTCAACGTCTCGACGATGGCAGTCTGAACTTGTCTTTGAACATGCTCTTTCGGTAACACGCGATGATACATTTGCCGCACACTTCACTCTCCAGACCGAGAGAGTTGATGAACCTTCGGCAGTTTTCCCTGTAGTCCTCAAGCTTCTGCTTGTTCCTTAGGAAGGAACAAACCCCGAGACACGCGTCACACGATCCACACTTGAATGGAAGCTTCTCAGACTGCGGCAAGGTGAGGGTCGTTATTATCGAAGCAAACCTCAACGCACAACTGTATTTCGGGTTGATGATTAGCTCGTTCTTTCCTCTCCATCCAAGACCCGCGTTTTCGGCGACAACTCGATGGGAGATCGTCATCTCGTCATACTCATGTACGTTGCTCACCTTCTTCGCTAAACCTCCTATGGTGGCAGGAACCACAACCCCACCGAAACGATTTGCGATCTTCTCCGAGATCATGTCAAGAACTCTGTTCAACTCTCGGTACTCCCTCGCATATACGTTCCAAGTCTCCTTGTCAGGTAGGCCAGCGGACTCCGCACCTATGCAGTCAATGACATGCTCGGGATATGCTACGCCGATGCATATGATGGATCCCCTGTCCATCAAAAACCGAAACTGCTCTGCACAGGTCACTTCTAGCCTAGTTCTCTGAATCGGCATCAATTCACGGTAAACCCTGTTGAAACTCGCCACTCCCAAGACCCCGGCATAGCCGAACCGCTTCACCTTGCTCTCAAAGTACTCCGTGATTCTGCCAAGGCTCGATTCGTTCTTATTGTTCATGCTTCGTCCATCACGCCATCGAGGTCTATGCATGCATTTCCGAACGGTTCGGCAATACCAATCGACACACCTCGAATAACTAGCGCTTAAACAGACCAGAGACAATCATGTAGAAACCCAGCAGCCAAAAAATCACAGGAAAGAAAAAAGGAATACTGGGCACACTCGACCACGCAAACAAACCCATGGCAACAACGACCACACCCACAAGGATCCGACTCAAATTCACTCAAAACTCACCGACCGCAGCACTCAGGACTACCAGACCATGTAGCAAAATAATGGCAAGCAACTACGTGGGAATCATCAGACTGACGAGCAACACTAGTTCTCAAGCAACAGAAACCATAGCTAGACGCGTCTTCCCCTTCGGCCCCCAGGCTTGCGCGTTCCGTCATGAGGTTGTGGAGTGACATCTTCTATTCTTCCTATTCGCACCCGGCTTCTTGCTATCGCTCTTATTGCCGCTTGAGTCCCGGGTCCAGGGGTTTTTGCTCTTCCTCCTCCCGGTGCTCTCACTCTTATATGAACCGCGTTTACTCCCTTTTCTTTGGCTGTTTCCATTGCGTAGCTAGCTGCCCTCGCTGCCGCGTAGGGCGTTGGTTCCAGTCTTCCTGCGTCTACGAACATGCCTCCAGTTCCCATGCTGTATGTCTGTGCTCCCGTGATATCTGTCACGTGCACGATGCAGTTGTTGTAACTCGAGTAGATGTTCGCTATTCCCCATACTAATTGCTCTCGCGGTGGCGTCGCTTGAGACGAAGGTGCTTTCTCCGCCTTAGGCGCCGGCAGTTTCTCTTCGACTTCTTTCCGCGCAGGCACCTCCTCAAGTGGTTCAGGTGCTGTTTCCTCCGGCGTAACGATCGGCACTGTTGGTTTCTTTATCGCCGTTGCAGGTATAGGGGCCGCGGCCCTCGCTTCTCTGGCTCTTTCCCTTTTTCTTCCTTTGGGAATCCTCTCTTCCTTCTTCTTCTCTCTCTCTTTCTTTTCTTTGATTTTGACTTCTGGCGGCGGCAACTCGGTCTTCGGCAGTTTCTTCGTTTTCTTCTTCTTCACTCCTGCAGGCGGTTTCTTCGCTTCCTTGAGTTCTTCTTTTTCTATTGCTCGTATTAGTTCCGGTTCAGGTGGCGCTTCTTCCTCGATTTCTTCAACCAGCTCTTCTGCTTCTTCTTCCGCCTGTATTTCCTCTGCCGCTGCTCCAATCTCCTCCTCTTCTGGTGTCAATGCCTCTTCTTCGGCTTCTTCCCTCGCTAGCTTATGTGCTTCTTCTTCTATCTCTGTCTCTGCAGCTTCTCTTCGCTTCTTGCGCTTAGGGGTTTTCGTGTGTTCTTCAGACATATTTCCACCGTGTTTTGGGTTGCATCGATCTGGCGCTTCCGATCGGTTATAAACTTTTGAGACCTGAGCCCGGTGGTTTAATGTTGAGCTCTCTGCTTCCCATGCGTTGCTGCGGTGATCTACCTGTCGAAACGCCGATGGATGCCGCAAAGGTCGTGCAACATTTGGTGTGATAAGTCTCGCATTGATGGGTGGTAGCTAGAAGCGTGAGAGGGGAGCTTCCTGAGCCGGCAAGCGCTAAGGGCGTCTGTCCACAAGACGCCGTCAACTCGCATCATGCAAAGGAGCGGCCGGGCGCGACGTTTATAGTCTGCAGGGGAAGCGCGATTTCAGGGACGATGAATGGAACGCCGCAGAACCCTTGGCATAGTCTCAGGTCTCATCACTCTGGTTTCTGTGTTTGCTTTGCCTTTCGGATCGGATCTGTATAGCCCAAGCCTGTTCGGCTCGGTGCTGTCTGTCCTGGGAGACCTCGGACGGATCCAGCAGTCGGGTGATTCGGCGCTGGTCGCGTTGGCCTACATCGTGATAGGTGTGTTCGCCCTGTTGGTTATCGCTGGAGCGGTAGGTGTGTTTCCGCTTGGAGCCGGTGCTCTGGGTCTGATCGGCATGACGGTGATAACGCTGGCGTCGACCCTCATCTCCCCGGGAACCTCGCTCAACCTTCGTCTGTACGGCGTCGGCTACTTCGTCGTGTGGGCCGCTTCGGTCGCGGCCTTGGTAACCCACTTCTCGAGGGCACGGGTTGAAAAGGCTCCGCCAGTTCCCGGGCCTGAGGTCGCGCCTCTGACTCCTCCCCCGTTACCTCCCCCTCTTCCGCCGGGCGCCCTCTATGTCCCGAAGGTTGCCCCCACTCAAACCCCGGTCTCCGAGGAAGCTGAGTCTGTTGGGCCCGAGGCAGGGCTTGAGGTGAGTCTTGGTGAGACGGCGCCTGAGGACGTGGTCGAGACTATCAACTCCTTGAGGCGAAGGAAACAGTCAGGCGAGATCTCATCCGAACAGCTTCGAGAGGAAGTGCAGAAGCTGATTTTCAAAGACGCCTTAGGGAGGTTCTGGACGATCGACTTTCGTTTTGGCCGTTGGGTGTGCCACGAAGGTGAAGCATGGGTGCCACGGACTCCGCCCTCCAGGCTGACACCCGTTGTCTGACCGATCAATCGATCATCTACTATCCCTTGCTCCACGGAAACTCTCCGATTGATCGAGGTCACGCAAGAATCGATCGTAAATGTGGTGGGGCACATCGATCGATCTCCGCCTCTGTCTCTAGCTGTGCTGCAACCATATGCTTGTGGCGCTTTCGAATGCGCTGCAGTGAGGTTACCTGCGCGCGTAGCTGACTAGGCCGCCCACGATGATCATTATTCCGACTAGGAAGAGTATCCCTGGCCACCAAGCCCATTCGTATCCAAGGCTTGAAAGATACCACAGAACGCCGAGGCCGATGAGGATGACCCCGCCTGACACGGCGCCCCAGAGGCCTCCACCCCCAAAGCATCCTTCCCGCCGCATACGTCGGTATTCTTCTCTCCGCTCTATCCTTTGTTCACGTGGCTTTGGGGCCGCGGCTACAGATGCGCCGCATCGTGGGCAGAAGGTCTCGTCGCCCTTCAGCTCAGCGCCGCAATGCTCGCACTTAGGCAGTGTACCCCCCTCCCAAACTCAGCCCTTCGAGCGTGATCCAGATATATGAAATCATCGCCATTGTCTTGAGGCTCCGGTCCCCGTCTGCGTGTGAATGGAGGGCGGGGGCAGGCGTTTCGAGTTTTGAATGGCTAAGTGTGATGTATGCGGACTGGTGTCACTCAGCCGACGATATTTCTGCTGGGTTCTGTGCGTCTTCCAGAACGGCGATAGTTCACAGTGGATTTCTTCTATCTTTAACCCTCGCACACAACGAGGTCTTTCGAGATTATCTTCAGGTATCAGAATAGGTCAATCGAAGGAACAATCGATCGGTCAAGCCTTGTTTTCAGATTCTTGTTCAGATTAGGCCCGTCAGGAACAGGAGTCCTACTCCCAGCACTATTCCAATGATGACCACTATGACGATGAACACTATGATCGTGACCACGGCTATGGCGAAAGCCATCAGCCATCCGCAGTCGAAGAAGTGGTGGACCAGGACGAGCCATACCAGGAGTGTCAATATGAAGCCGACGATCCCCGAGAACAATGCGCCTACAACGCTCTGGAGGATCACGCCCAAGATTACTATCCAGATCGCGTCAGAGCCCCTCGCTTTCTCTTTCCCAACCAAGCTGCGGCCGACGATCCAGAGGACGGGCGCCAGCACGATGATACTTATGATGATCTGAATCACAAGGTTCATCAGATCTATTGCCAAGTTGCAGCCTCCGGTCGATTCTAGCGCCGCGGATAGTTATATAAGATCTACCGATCCCTCGACGATCGATTTGCGAGTCCTCCCAAGTTGTTGCTCATCACAACGCTTTTCACATGAATCTGGATAGAACGCTTCTGCCCGAGCAGTATGTCGCAGATCAAACAGAGATAGGGACGTATTATTGGCGTTCAAGGAAACATGATACTCGAGAGTTCACCTCGCACGGTTCTATTCGACAGAGTTGTGTATCATCGATCGAGCACGCGTCATGAACACATCCTTTTAGGAGGGGCAAGAACTGCCGGCCTGGTTAAGCAGAGGTGGAGCCTTGGAGGAATGGAGGGGACGACGAGGAACACTTTGGTACGGCTATGGCATCAGCTTCACGACATCCCTTGTGAACGGTCTCGTCGCCCCGGTGGTTCCTCTCTTCAGCCTGAGGCTCGGCGCCAGCCCCTTGGAACTTGGACTTATCGGCAGCGTCGGTGCAGCGGTTTACGTCTTCTTCGCGCTCCTGATGGGCCGGCTTTCCGACCGTGTCGGGAGAAAGACACCCATTCTTTTGTTTCTGCTGCTGTTTGGGGGGCTAAACGCCCTCTACTCGTTGGCCATGCTTCCTGTTCATATTATCGCGTTGAAGTTTGTGGAGGGCCTGACATGGGGAATGTTCTGGCCGTCGGTCGAGGCGCTGATAGCGGATGCATCGGCGCCTGACACCACTCGCTTCGCACCGAAATTTAACGTCGTATGGAGCACAGGCACCCTAGTCGGCGCGTTGTTGGCCGCGCCATGGACGCTCCCCGGGATGGAGCGCACGCTTTTCCGTTTACTAGTCGGCGTCGCATGGGGCGCTGGCATCATAGGGCTCGTGCTGGTCAAGGAAAATCCCCGGCCCTACACTGTCGACAATCCAGAGCCGCCTCGGGGAAGGAGACCCTCCCTCGAGGTCGTCTTCGCCCTCCCGGTCGCCTGGATCGGAGCGTTCGCCTACGCCTTTGTATCAGGGACGATTCTGGCGCTCTATCCTGCGTATGCGAAGTCGCTACTGGTTTCCGGTCCCCTCATCGCTTTCGCCATCTTTCTCTACATGGGGGGGAAGTCTGTGGCCTTCGTCTACGCTCTGAGGCGGCGCGCGATCACCGCGAGGGTCGCTTCTCTTGCAATGCTCCTCATCGCCTTGGCCATGGCACCCTTTGCTCTCACAGCTAACTTCACTCTTCATCTTATCTCGGCTTTCATATCTGGGTTCGGGGCTGGGATGGTCTACTCATATGCTCTAGTGGCTGCCCTGACCCGTGACCCCAGGCGCCGCGGTATGTACGCCGGGGTCTTCGAGAGCAGCCTAGGAATCGGATTTCTGGTTGGGCCGGTGTTGGCAGGTGCATGGGCTGAGACTCTTGCAACAGGCCCATACGTTCTATGCATGACAATGGCCGTCGCCACCTTCCTGCTCTCTCTTGTAGTTCGACGAAGAAGGACACAGTGAACGCCAGGGTTTGTTCGATTGATCACACTGACACCACCGAAACGAAAGAATATTCGATTGACCGGGGGATACGCTGATTTCAGGTTCCGTCAGAGATAGAAAAATCGTTAGGAGTATGAGCCTCAGTCCATCCTTCGCTCAATGATGAAGTGAGAAGCCTTAACTCAGAAAAGGTATCGCGAGGGACCGTCGTGAAGATCGGAGTCGTCTCAGACACCCATTGCCGGGCCGTCCGCGAACTCTCCCCACGGATGTTAGATGGGCTGAGCAGCATGGATCTTCTCGTTCACGCGGGAGACTACGACGAGGTTTCACTTCTCGACGAACTGAGAGCCCTCGGCATACCCTTTCACGGCGTCTACGGGAACATGGACGGACCCGAAGTTCGTCGTCTCGTGCCCTCGAGCGAGGTCTTCGAGGTTGAGGGGTTTAGAATCGGGATTACTCATCCGCCCGATGGCGGTCCACCCTTCGGGATCGAGCGCCGGGTGAAGAAGAAGCTTCCTGAGGTCGATGTTATCATCTTTGGTCACACGCATTTTGTGAAGAACAGGTTGAGGGGCAGGGTTCTGTACTTGAACCCCGGTACCGCCACAGGTGCCTTTCCGGCACGCCACAAAACCTTCGCCATCCTGTCCCTTGATCCTAGACCGAGGGCCGTAATCCACAGACTGTGACCTTCCTAACAACTCAACCGATCGACCTCTCTGACCGGCAAACAGATAAGTGGCTGCGGGCCGGGATTGGAAAATCGAGGGCACAAAGAGATGCAACATCGGTCGAGCAGTGAAGCATCGCCGGTTGATGTCGTGAGGCTGGAGAAGGCCTCCCGAAGAACTGGGGGAGACTTGGTCGCCGCGGAGGCGCTGGTTACGCTATCAGTAAACGGAACCAGCATCGTGTCTCTGGCTTGCACCCCCAGTGATCTCGAGGACCTCGCGGCGGGATACCTTCTCTCCCAGAGGCTGATAGCTACCGCCAGCGATCTCAAGTCTGTAACCGTTGGACACGAGGAGGGAGTCATCCAGGTGGAGACCACGAAACCACTCGACGTTTCTCACGTGATCAGTCGGATTGCGGCCATAGGTTCAGGATGTGGTGCCGGCGCCTTCTCAGTAGAGAAGATTGCCGAGATGTCCAGAGCATGGAGGATTCAGTCCGAGATCTCTGTTCCAGTGACAGCGATCTTCGAGTTGATGAGAGCGTTCCAGAGGGTCTCTGGATTGTTCAGGTCGACCGGTGGTGTCCATAGCGCGGCTCTCTGCGATTCTAAGCGCCTAATCCTCCATAGAGACGACATCGGGCGGCACAACGCGGTTGACAAGGTCTTCGGGCGATGTCTTCTCGCTGACATCCCGACGAGAGATAGAATCCTCTTGACAACTGGAAGGGTCTCCTCTGACATACTCGTGAAGACCGCTCTCCGGGAGATACCGATACTGGTTTCCCGTTCGGCTCCTACGAGCCTTGCAGTGGAGCTTGCGTCCAAAGTGGGAATGACCCTTGTAGGCTTCGCCAGAGGGGAGAGGCTGAACATCTACGCAAACGACTGGCGAATCGCCTGATGCGCGATGGATCGACTAATTGCCTCGTGAGGTCTCGAGTCAAGAAAAGAGAGGGACTTGAAGGAGCAATCCTTTCTGACGGATCTGTTGAAAGCGGTCAGTATGGATCAGTCTGATTGTTCAACATTCAAGTGCCTGTCCGGCGAATTCGCGGTTGCCCCGCAATATGACACAGGTCGAAAACGTTCGACAAAAATCGTGCTCGGAAAAACTTGAAGATATGACAGAAATGCATGTGTGATGAGCCGTCGAACATGAACTCCCCCGATCGCGCGGTCAGCTCAATACTTGCGACAGTTATCGTCGTCGGGGTGGCGGTCGCTCTTGCGATCGGGGCATCGATCTGGACGACCTCGACCACTTCCTACTTCTCGCCATACGAGAGTTTGCATGTATATCAAGTGTGGAGCGAGGTTACCCCTCAAGGAGACTACGCGGTGAAGGCTAGGATCAAGAACAACGGCATGACTGAACTCACCGTCGACAACGTGTTGATCAACAGCAAGCCTTTCCCTAGCTTTGCCAACGGAGTGCAAGTAACCGTTGACAATGGTGGAGGGCCTGTGGCGTTAGACCCCGACGACCCTTCAACCATGCCGGGCCTCAGCCAGCAAGACCAGGCACTGTTGACAGTCCATATACCCGGCGAGGCGGCTAATCACGGTCAGGGGCTGGAAGGCCAGATCCACACAGCCGGCGGTAAGACTTGGCACTTCTACATAACACTGCCCTGAACTGTCGATCGGTCAACTTGGGGAGAACAGCTTCGGGCCTATGAAGCGCTCGATCACCGCCCGTGACCAAGCGGAGTATGCCTCATCCCGGCTTTCGCTTCTCAAGACAAACTCATGTACGTATTGGATGTGGCACCTGATTAGCCTCTCGATTCTCTCATCCTCGACATCTCCAGCAGCCATCTCTATTTCAACCTGCTGAAGGGGGGTGAAAAAATACGGGCTTTCAAGATACTCGAGGGTCGTCTCGCATTCTTGGGACAGTAGCTCTTCTATGCGTGGCCCTTCAAGACTTGATATGCAGATGGCTTCTGGACAGTTTCTGGCTTCATGTAATATGAAGCTCGCATCCAGCCCTATGGCTTTCGACCACAGCCTGAGGCCCTCCTCAATGAGGTCTCTCCACCTCTGCACCTCAACCCTGCCCCTCACCGAGTCCCTCAATGTTTGTTGTGCAAGGGTCACTGCCAGTGCCTGGTCTGAGAGATAGAAGTCCGAATCGCAGTAACAGCTGACCCTGAGCATCTCTCCAGCTTCGCCTATCATTCTAAGCAGGGGTTCAAAGGAATACATCCAGGCGTCGAGGGGTTCGGGCATCAGTCTGTATCTCCGAATGTCTTCCTTGAAATCGTCTAGAGACTCTGTCCCAGCGAGCCTGGCAATCAGATCATTCATGTTTCTCGGAAGATTCAGCAACACGAGGTCTGGCCTGAGACGCGCCACAATCCTAGCTGCTTTCTCGGCTGTCCTTCTAAGATCTGGAAGCACGAAGACACTAATCACCATTGAGGGTAGCGCCCCGCCAACTCGGCGATGCTTGGCTCTATTCTTGCTCCTTCGTCCACCCGATCGGTTGAACCTCGGCTTTCACACATGTAGGACTAGGAGAGCCACTATCAAGATTATCACGAAGACGATGACCGGCAGCAGGACAGTTGTTAGGAGCGCTATTACGAGCGCGGCGTAGTCGCGGCGATCCAGCTTCACCGTCATGCAGCGCTCGCCGCCATGCCAGCTCCGATCTTTTCAAAGTCGAGGGAGCCCACGTAGTGGCAGGCCACCCAGTGTCCGGCCCTTATCTCCGTCAGAGGAGGGTCCTCACGGGCGCATCTATCTGTTGCGAAGGGGCAGCGGGTCCGGAAGCGACACCCGGAGGGAGCGTTGACGGGGCTGGGGATGTCGCCGGTGAGCAGGACTTCCTTTCTCTTGTAGGTGGGGTCCGGCACGGGGATGGCGGCCATTAGGAAGTATGTGTAGGGATGCTCAGGGGATACATAGATCACCTTCTTGTCAGCTATCTCCACTACCTTTCCTAGGTACATTACGGCGATCCTGTCGCTCATGTATCTGACGACACTCAGGTTGTGGGAGATGAAGACGTATGTGAGGCGGCGATCGGCTTGTAGGTCCTTCAGCAGGTTGAGGGCCGAGGCTTGTACGGAGACGTCGAGGAAGGATGTGGGTTCGTCGAGGAACATGAAGACAGGATCGAGTGCCAGAGCCCTTGCCACGGCGATCCTTTGTCTCTGCCCTCCGCTGAACTCGTGAGGGTATCTGAAGAGGTGCTCCTCGGTCATGCCGACCTTGTTTAGGAGTTCCAGCGCTTTCCCCCGCGCCTCGCTCTTGTCTGAAACTATCCTATGGGTGCGAAGGACCTCCATGAGCATCGACATTACGGTTTGCCTTGGGTCTAGGGATGCGTAGGGGTCTTGGAAGATTATCTGCATGCTGCGCCTCAGGTTTCTCAGATCTCTGCCCTTGGCGCTGAAGATCTCTGTGTCTTTGAAGTAGGCTTTTCCGTCGTGGTGAGGCACAAGCCTCAGCAGGGTGTTGGCCACTGTGGTCTTTCCTGCCCCTGACTCCCCCACCAGCCCTAGGGTCTCGCCCTCCAGCACGTCGAAGCTCACATCGTCCACCGCCTTGAGGTATCCACTGATCCTCTGGAGGATTCCGCCCCGCATAGGAAACCAGGTCTTCAGGTTCCTCACCGTTAGGATGGCTCCCTTCACGACGCCTCCACCTCGTAGTTGTAGCAGGCGACGAACCTTCCTTTCTCCACCTCTATCATCGGGGG
>JBGVSY010000006.1:0-41596 GCA_041862235.1 Nitrososphaeria archaeon
AAAACTGCTCGTTAGAGCCCAGCCCGTGACTACCGCCCATTCCGTTTTTCGGAGGTTATGGGGTATGTCTCTAACTACACTTGTTATGAAAGCGAATCCACCGGAGCTAGCCAGCTCTTGACCCTCCGCACTTTCTAATGGTATGTACTCTAACTTTTTCCCAAATTGCTGGTAGACTTCACAAGCCTGGAGAACCTTGCCACTCACCAAGACGGGAATGCTGGAGTAGTTGTTGATTATGCTCACCACCTCCTGAGCCTTTCCCACTGGGTACGTCCGGAAGCAGGGAATTCTCTCTCCTTTCACTGTTCTAAGAGTCCACTTCACGATGTCGGCGTATAACACCTCCCTCTGAGGGAAGACGAATTTCGGTAGACCGTACGTGGATTCAATTATGAGGGTGTCCGGCTCCATGAATTCCGTCTTACCGTTGATCTCCGTTGCACATGCGTTAAAATCGCCTGTCAGCCCGATGGTTTCCTCTTCTGTCTCCACCAGAAACTGTGTCGACCCCAGAACGTGGCCTGCGTCGTATGGTGTTACTGAGACGTGCTCGGAGAGTCGTACAGGTGTTCCGTACGATATTGGAAGGAAGTTCGAAATTCTTCCCACGTAGACCTCGGCGAGACCCTTTGTGCTTCTGGTCATGCTGCAGGCCTCGTGCTTTGTTCCCCTGACGTGATCTCCGTGAGCATGGCTCAAGAACGCCTTTCTATTGCGCGTTCCAACCAATCCCATGACATTCACCGAGTCGAACACTAGCTGGACCTCTGCGTTCTCGACGATCGTGCCGCTCTTGAGCCTGAGTCTCAATGGTTTCCCCGCTTCAGCGAGATTCTGACCTGATCTATCTTGACCGCTCAAATTTAAGGTCTAGGTCATGCACGGAGAAGGGTCTTCCAGCTGAACATCAGCTGCGACGCCCACACCTCGGAACCAATGCGTTCAAGGCTGGAAGAAAGCCGGGCAGCGGGCAGCTTTTTCACCGCGTGTCGGCTGAACCTAGACAATCGTCCAGGTCTTTCGCGGGCACCCGGAGCGGCCGTACCTTTCACGGGAGATCGGATAACACGTTTAAATCTACATAGGTCCCTTGAGTACCTGAGTGGCCTTGGCAACTGCTGCCTATGCACAGGAGGCAAGCATCGCATCCAGGTATGGGCTGCTTTTCTCATTCCCCTCTCACCGCGCGATATCTGCAGGAATCCTCCTCTCCATCGCGGGTGTTACGCTGGGGTTTCACGCGGCGTTTGAGGACTACCTGAGATCTATGGCTTTCGCCGCTGTTCTACTAGTCTCTAACTTGGTGTTGAATTTCTTGATCAGTTCCCTGGCGATGAAACACGAACCATTTCTCACTTTACGGAGGATGAATGCCCTATCCTTAATCGGCATTCTAATTCTAGCGATCCTTGGACTTCTAGGGATGGCCTTTGACTCAGTGCTTGGGCTGCACGGGTTTTTCTTTCTCACTATATCCCTCAGCCTTGTCCTGTTCTCCTACATCTCCTATCTTGTCTATTCAGCGCTCAGCTTCTCCAGCCCAACTGTGCAGATTCTTCTCACAATCTTTCCATCTTCCCTCCAGTTGTATACGTTCGCTTATCTCTTTGAACAGACAAGGGTTTTGCCATATTTGGCGGCTGCTCCTGTAGCAGCGGCGCTTTTGGCAGAGCTATCACGAAGATGGGTGGACTCCATCGCTCTTAGCAACACGGGGTTCAGGGGCGCACATCTTATGCGGGGCTTCTTGGCAAGCTGGACTTCTGGCGATAACACATATCTGGAGTCAGACCTATCGCAGATGGGCACACAAACGGAGGTTTCATGTCACATCTTTCTCTTCAGAGACCGAGGAACAAAACAGCCCCTGCTCGCTCTAGTTGTTCCTGGCTTTCACCCAGGGCCCTTCAGGTCTTTGGGAAGTAGCGCTCTGCCGCATCAGATAGAAGTGGCTTTGCGGCATGATCTTCACATAGACGCCATCGTTCTTCATGGTCTCTCGGGACACGACATGAACCTAGTTCGAGCAGTAGACGCTGGGAGAGTTGTTGACTCCGTGGTTTCCGCCTGTAGTGGCTTGGAGAGTAAGATCTTCACTGATGGCACTGAACTACCAAAGATGCTAAGTGAAGGAGTAGCATCATCTCTCCGGTTCAAATTCGGAAACAATGTTTTGGCTACGCTTACTCTCCATCCGATAGGTATGGAGGATATACCTCCATCGATATCTCCAAGGAATGTAGACACCGCTGCTGTGAGAAACATCGTCTTGGTCGATGCCCACAACAGTTTCTCCGAAGATCCTCAAAAAATGGGCGAACACATCGATGACTTGAAGGCGATCGTGGAAAGAGCCATCCGTTACGAGCAGCAGAGCCAACACGCTTTCTCAGCGGGTTTCTCCAGAGCTCTTCCCAAGCAGTATGGATTAGAGGACGGCATAGGTCCTGGAGGAATCTCCGTGATCTATTTCAAAATCGACGGAGAGGAATGCGCATTGATTGTCATAGATGGCAACAATGCACTCCCAGACTTAAGGGATAGCTTGATGGACCTTCTCTGTGAACACCACATCAGATCAGGTGAACTTCTGACAACAGACACACATGTCGTGAGCGCGCTCACCACAGATGGAAGGGGGTATCACCCAGTCGGGGAGAAAGTGGATGTCTCTGTAATCAGTGACTGTGTTGAAATGTGCCTGTCGGAAGCTGTGAGAAAGAGCAGAACCTCTGAGGCGTGCTACTTCACAATTAGACTTGCCAAGGCGTGCGTAGTCTCCGTTAAAGCCCTCTCACAAATAGCTCAAGCCCTACGAGTTTCGCTCAGAAGACTAAGTATTTCCGTTGTATCTAGCCTCATCCTACTCACGTCGATATTCATTCTAGCCTCAATTCTTGCTCAAACCATAGTTTAATATAGGTAGGATTCTACACTGGGAGGAAGTGGTCATTGACGTGAACGACGCGGACTTGGAGACAATTGTGGTCGCAGGCAAGCCGGCTTTGAGATATGTGACTGCATGCCTGACGGTCTTCAACCGAGGCAGAAAGAGAATCTTGGTCCGCGCGCGAGGCAAGTCCATCGAGAACTGTGTGGCCACGGTGGAACTCTTGCGCCGAAGCTTTATCAAAGACCTCGGTGTCGAAAACATCTCAATTGGAAGCGATGAGAAGCCGGCCGATCGATCGATCGACGGGAGAAAACGCTACATAAGCTACATCGAGATCCTACTAAGGAAGTAACTCCCGTTTCATCACGCACAGCACCATTGTTTTCTCTCAAGGTTGCTCATCGGACGATTGATCGAAAACCGTCGGTAGATTCACACAAAGGTTTATCCCACAGATCTGTTCAGCTAGCCAAGGGTTATTCTGAATGGAAGTCCCAGAAATCAAGGTCTCACCTCCAGGTCCGAAGGCCAGGGCAGTTCTCCAGCGTGACAGCAGGTACCTATCCTCATCGTTTCCTAGGTACTATCCACTCGTAGTGGAGTCTGCTAAGGGAAGCGTCATTCAAGACGTAGATGGAAATACATTCATTGACTTCAACTCAGGCATAGCTTGTCTCAACGTGGGCAGCTCCCACCCTAAGGTCTTGGAGGCCATAGAACGAGCTAGCAGGAAATTCACTCATTATTCCCTCACAGATTTCTACTATGAGAATGCTGTGCGTCTTTCTGAGGAGCTCTCCAAGATAACTCCTGGCTCCTTCCCAAAGAAGGTGTACCTGGCAAACAGCGGCACTGAGGCGGTTGAAGCCGCTGTGAAAATTGCCAAGTGGCACAGTCGACGGTCTGAGTTCATTGCGTTCATCGGTGCTTTCCATGGAAGAACTATAGGTGCCCTCAGCTTCACCGCCAGCAAGACGGTTCAAAGGAGGTACTTCTTCCCTTTGATGCCCGGGGTGGTACATGTACCATACGGGTACTGTTATCGGTGCTACTTCAAGCAGACCTTCCCCGAGTGTGGCTACTGGTGCGTGGACTACATCAGGGAAGCGCTTCTGGAGAAGTTCCTTCCACGTGAAGACGTTGCAGGCATACTGGTCGAGCCCATACAAGGCGAGGGCGGATACGTAGTTCCGCCTGAGGGATACCTCCAGCGGATGGCTTCTCTCGCTCGAGAGTACGATCTCCTACTCATAGATGACGAAATCCAGGCGGGCATGGGGCGGACTGGTCGGTGGTTCGGGATAGAGAACTGGGACGTCACACCTGATGTGGTGTGTATTGCCAAGTCGATCGCGTCCGGCCTCCCCTTGGGAGCAATGGTAGCCAAAGAAGAGATAGCTGACTGGGAGCCAGGTTCACATGCGACGACTTTTGGCGGCAACCCTGTTGCATGTGAGGCAGCGCTAGCCACGATATCTGTCATCAAGGAGGAGAATCTCCTTGACAGGGCTGTTAGGATGGGTAGGCAGGTGATTTCACGGTTCAAGGATATGCAGAACAGATTTGAGATCATCGGTGATGTGCGTGGTAAAGGATTGATGATTGGGGTGGAACTCGTGAAAGACGGCGATTCAAAGACACCGGCTGTGGAAGAATCAAGAGAAATAATGAAACGATGTTTCAAGCAAGGTCTGGTGGTCATCACTTGTGGTGCCTCAGTGCTTCGCATCGCCCCGCCGCTGAACATCCCGGAACAGCTGCTCGAAAAGGGCCTGAACATAGTTGAAGACGTGATAACAGAGTTCACAACTGAGAAGAAATAGGAAAACATCAGTCCAAGAGTTCAAAAACAGTATCTCCGCCAACTACTATTTCGAGCTGACCCACAGGATTTCTTCTAACTCTCACCCACCTCAGTCTAACCCTGTTTCCCACTGGTATCTTGTCAAGCTCAAGCGCCTTGCTTCGCCAGGCCACGCCAGGCATGGATTTGCCAACGTCCTGCAACGTGAAATTCACAACCTCCGCGGGCCCGAATCTAGTGTTCACGGTACTCAATGGGGTCTTACTGCTCAAAATAGCATCCACGACTACGTCTTCCTCCTCCTGCACTATAGAGGATAGCTGCATTGTTCTGTCGATTTCTGGAATGCTTGCACCGGGAGGAGCTTCGGGCAATATCCGTATGTCTTCCTCATTTCTCACGGCAATTTGCTTTCTTCTGCCTTTCTGAAACAGTCCTCCCCTGGCAATGAGGATGTAATCTCCAGGTCTTATGCTCAATCTACTTAACACTGGACCGACCACTCTCAGCACCTCCTTTCCATCATGAGCTATGATGATCCGCAAACCCATACTCTGATCTACGAAATCGATAACCCTCACAAGATACTGGGTTGCAGTAAACTGGGACGTCGGAACAGCCTTGATCTCGAGCTTCGCTGCCTCCTCCCTCGCTACCATCGTTCTTCCGGTCGTTTGAAGCGAAAGGTTTCTGACCCTGAGGTCGGAAATAAGGACGTTCTCTCCGCTGCGAACGTCTTCGAAAAGATCAGCCTTGTTCCTCCAAGCCACGACTGTGGCGTAGGAATCGTCGCCCCTAACCTGAACCTCTCTGAGATTGACAGGGCCCAACGACGTGCTCACTTGCCTTATAGGCTGCACAGAGATCACAGTGCACTTCACGTCGACAATCTCCCCATCCAAGTTCACGGCCTCGCGGATAGGCGTCACCATCCGTTGGAGCTCAGGGATTCCACGGTCGTCGTCTGAGATGATAGATAAGTTGCCTCGTCTCCCGACATGAAGCTCGCTTCCCCTCCCATCAAGTCTCTCCCGTGTGTAGCCATGTTCGATTCTGATCAGTTGCCCTGGCGCAATCCCCAAGTTTGATAGGTCTTCCGCTCTTTCATTCCAAGAAAGAATGATCACTTTCCCAGTCTGGTCCCCTATCTTCATCTTACAGTACCGATATCCCTCGCCCTTTACCAAAGGGGAGAAAGTCAATACCCTTCCTAGAACAGTTACGTCTCTCAATCCAGGAATAAGATCCGCTATCTTGGTTGCGTAACTCGGTTCAAGTGACCTGCCTTCTCTCTTGCTCTCATCGCTCAGCAGCCCCAGTTCTTCCGCCACGAGCAAGGCAGCGCCTGTTCGGTTCAGGTACTTCTCCGTTCTCATCTTCTCCTCTATCATCCTCTCCAAACCCTCTAGATTCAAACCTGGTTTCTCGTCAAGTATCCGAGAAACTATTTCATCATAGTCCTTCATGACCAAAGCTACTCTCGCGATTCTCCTTAGGTCAGTAAAAATGCAACAAGCGGTTTATATCTTTCCCTGGTTTGGTCTTGACTCGTGTGAGGGATCTATATCTTCTTTCCCTTTCCGGCGTTGTATAGGATATACGCCACAATCGCTATGAGGGTTATTATGATCAACCCGTAAACACCGAGATAGATGTAGGAGAAGTATTCCTCGATGCCCAAAGTAACGCACCAGGTTCTCTTCCTCCATATTGTACGAGGATATAAGAGTTGTGAGGATCGGTCCACCCATTCTTCCCAGTTTGCGGCGCGCCCGACCATAGAACGGGCATGAAGAGGAGTTACAGATACTTGTGAAATGTGAATTAACAACTTTTCTGGATTTGATTGCGTTTGTGACACTCTTCATCTTGTTCACAATCTAAGGATTTGGCCCGATCAGGTGACTAAGCAAGCCTTGGGTAGCTTAGGCCGTGGAAACCAACTCGTGAGCTCTTAGATACAAAGCGGCTGAGAACAACTGATCCCGGCTGCCCATGGGAGCTGCAGAGGTTGGAGAATACCATTCGTTGAAGCCAAATAGCTTTGTGAACTTGTTGAACTCTTCTCTTGCTTTTTCTTCGAAGCCAGCTTTGATCAAGGCCGATATTACATGTCCATGTACAAAGGGCCAGATTGCCGAGTTTTGATATACCTCAGGTTTTTGTCCGCACTCGTTTCTAGGATAGCTAGGCGAGATGTTTCTGTATCCGAGTTTCGTGGAGGCGAGGTCAAACGCCTGCACCACTGCTTCGATCCTACCCCTCGGTACCAGTTCTTCCAATATGGCAAGGGCGTGACCCAACGAGTCAAAGACTGGGTGATCCTCTGTTTCCACGGCGTAGTCCCGGTAGAAGCCAACGTCGTCCCTCCAAAAGACTGAGTTTATCTTCTCCTTCAGCCTCTCAGCTGAATCCAGATTTCCCGACAAGCGCTCCGATGTATATAGTAAGACTTGGTTGCAGAACAAGCATCTTCCTGCATATTTTCTCATGGCGTCGCGCCAATCCGCTCCTGGGAGAAATCCCTCAGCGTTCAGAAGAGACTTGGTGAAACCACTCAGTCTCTCAACATTATCAGAACATTGTCTCAGAAGATCTCTGTTGTCTGCGAACAACACGTATCTCTGCAGACCAATACTCATCATAAGATTGCTGTCATGGTTTTCCGTGTATGGGTAGAACAGTCTTGGATCGAGCAAACGAACGCTTCCGAGTATAGATGGAGGAAACTCTATGATCCTAGCCGGGATCTCTCCGCTCCTCCTTTGCTTCCTCAGAGTGTGAGTTAACTGCTTTTTGACCTGATCTCCATATCCGTGGTTAAGGAGGGAGTCAATGCTGTAAACCATGTCACGGATCCAGTAATGTTTCTTGTAGTAGCCTGCGCTTGCGTAGAATCCATGTTTGCCCTTACACATCTCAATCGTTCGCTCAGCTTTTCTTAACTTGTCTTGAGCTTCCTTCCCTAGCCTAATGAACAGCCACCTGTGAAGAGTCTGCCAACGGCGCTCTCTATATGGTTTTCGTGGGTTCCCTGTAAATCTGATTTGTTGTTCGATCTCACGCGAATCTAAATTCCTTCGCTGTCGAGCTGGTAGAAGGCTTCCAGTGCTTCGATAGATTAAAGCATAGGGGACTTCACAGGCGAATCTTCCACAGCGTCTGGTCGCACATGCCCATCACGAGCCAGTGGGCTGTCAGTCGCGAGATGTCTCGAGGCTCCAGTCGTCACAATACCTAGGGCTGATCGAGTGAATAATGAGAGGCTGTTAAGACTTAAATTCTTGCTTAACGATTTTCGAGCCCAATATGGTTCAGAAGAGTGGCGAGTTACAAATCATAGGTGGATCGGCGTCGGAGGCCCTAACTATAAGGGTAGCAAGGGAGCTCGGGGTCCAAGCTCTGAAGACGGAGATCAGACGCTTTCCTGACGGGGAAACTTACGTACGCTGCTTGGACAAGGTCGACGCCGAGAAGGCGGCTGTCATCCAATCCGTCTACCTCCATCCCAACGACTACTTGATCGAGTATTTCTTGATAGTGGACATGCTGAAGGATCTTGGAGTGAAAACGGTGTACGGGGTTCTTCCCTACTTCGCCTATGCACGGCAGGACGAGCGATTCACCTCCGGGGAGGCAGTGAGCTTCGCAACGGTAACAAAGCTAATAGAGAAAGCGGGAACAGATCAGGTATTCACAATAGATGCGCACAGGCATCGAGTTCCCGACATCACAATGGCTTTCAGGATCCCAGCTGTGGACCTAACGGCCATGGGACTCTTGGCTCAATATGCCCAACAGAAATATTCGATGAAAAATCCCCTAGTTGTTGGCCCTGACGAAGAGGCAGAGAGATGGGCTCGGGAGGCGGCCGAACAACTGAGGTGTGGTTACGACATCTTGGAGAAGATGCGGCTGAGCGATACGGAGGTATCTATCCAGCCTAAGCGATTGGATGTCCGGGGCCATGACGTGTTGATTGTGGACGATATAATCAGCACGGGAGGAACGATGGCGGAAACCTGTACCGCTCTCCTGAACATGGGAGCTCGAAGAGTGCTTGTTGCATGTACTCACCCCCTGCTGGTCGGGAACGCTTTAGCGCGAGTACTACGAGCCGGTGCCGAAGATGTCATAGGTACCGACACGGTTCCCAGCCCTGTAAGCTATGTCACCGTCGCTCCGGTCATTTCCAAGGCAATACAGGAGATCACTTGAGCCTCGAGCAACGACGACATTCACTCACTCTGATCGATCGATGTCGCAAGCAGTGACGAGCTGCTTCTTGAGGCGAAGCATGCTGAGGCTTAGGAACGCCACTCGGAGATGAACTTCAGGTATATGCCGTCCCTCTCTTCAATCTCCTCGTATCTTCCCTGCCTTTGAGCGAGGGTCACCGCCAGAAGGTGGTAGCATCGCTTTCTTTCCTGATCGAGCACCCTATAGAAGAAGTCATCACAAGCGCAGTACTTGGACAGCGGCAGGACGAGATAGTCCCTTTTTCTCCCCACCACCACCCAAAGCTCCCTTCCGCTTGGTTCAAAGACGTACTTTTTCACCCTACCCTCATCGACCACCCGCTGCGCCTCGCTGCGGATACTCGCTTCAGTCTTCCTAGCCTTCGCCTTCCTGTTAGACGACCGAAATCTCCTCTTTCTTCGGGGCAACTGAGCTACTCTCTACTATAGGAAACTCAACCGAAATAAGTCAGCGTAGATTAAAGGTTTCGTCTGCAAATGCTTCGTATGATAAAGGGCCGACCTGCAGCGCTTCTCGAAGATAAGAAACGAATCCTGCTGGTAGCTGACCTTCACCTGGGTTTCGAGCATGAGCTTCAAGCCGCTGGAATCAACGTTCCTCCTCAGAGCGAGAAGATATTCCAACGCCTGGCAGAGATCATAGATCATGAGAAGCCAGAGGCGATCTACGTGTTAGGCGACCTCAAGCATCAAGTTCCCAGGATCTCTCCTGTAGAGTGGGAGGATGTTCCGCTCTTTCTTCGAGAGGCAAGTCAAAGGGTGAAGGAGATACACCTAGTGCACGGCAATCACGATGGAGGAATCGAGCATATGCTGTCGCGCAGCGTCTTCACCCACTCGAGCAAGGGAGTTGTCATCGAAGGAAACGGACGGTTCGCCCTAGCTCACGGACACGCTTGGCCTTCAATCAACGCCCTGGCAGCCGACACGATGATCATGGGACACATACACCCCGTTGTAGAGTTCGAGACAAAGCTGGGGTTTACCGTCCGTCGGAGAATTTGGCTGAAGCAGAAATGTAATCGTAAGGCACTAGCGCGAGCCATGACCAAATCTGAAAAGAGTCGTGCAAAGGCACTAGCCATCACTGATGAGAAAGGGGCAGAGATCACCCTGATAGTGATGCCCGCCTTTAACGACTTCCTCTCAGGGGTCTCAGTGAACGCATCCCCGGAGAAGCGTCTTCTCGGCCCGATTCTGAGGTCAGGAAGCACAGACCCCGGTCACGGGGAAGTCTTCCTTCTCGACGGAACCTATCTAGGAAAGATGGCACAGCTGCGACACTCACAGACGAACCTTCAACCATCCAAGGGTATGTCTTCCTATGACACGACGCAAGGGAATGAAGAGTACACATAGATTTCTGCCGCCCAGCAGGTATGAGAAAGACCCTCCGCTTTTTCAACAAGGTTTCCCAGCGGGATGGGGCCGGTGGGAATTTCAGCGGTTCCCGCCGCTTTTGAACCCACGACCTTGAGCTCCTGTCTAGCCGCGGAGCCTCTCGGGCCCGAGCCGAGTATCATACCATGCTAGACAACGGCCCCGGGTTTAGCTACTTGATGACCCAAAGGGCAGGCACGAGTGTCCCATATAAGCCGATCGACCCTTCAGGTAACAGTTGTGCTTTGCGCATGATACTAGAGGTACTTACGAGCGCGTGTCTATTGGAGATGGATCGAATCGGCCAAGAGCGCCGATGCATGTTTTGGGGGAACACTGTATGACGGTTGGCTTCCAAGCTGCTCTGCCGGCGCCCACTGCCTTACACGGTCAAGATCGATCGAAATGTTCCCCTTAAAACCGCTATTCGTGATGGTGCTCATTTACCTATGAAGATCGAGTGTTTTGATGGAATTGATGCGCCGAGAAGAATGTATCTCTGCTTGGACATGATTGAGCAAATCGCAGCTTCTTTGTCTTTTCACCTCCTCGATTCTTGTCTTATGTGGTCGAGTAGCTCTCTGGCTCTGTCGATCCGAATCTTTCTCTCCGCCACCATCTGCTCGACTATTTTGTCTATCTCTTCCTCCTTAGCGCCAGCAGTAATTGCTATGTTTCGAGCGTGAAGCGCCATGTGGCCTCTCTGGATCCCCTCGGTAGCCAGTGCTCTAAGGGCTGCAAGGTTTTGGGCTAGACCTACAGCACCCATTACCTCAGCCAGTTGCCTTGCGCTCTGAACTTGGAGTATCTTGAGGGCCGCCTGAGCTACTGGGTTTACCTTGGTTGCTCCCCCAACTATCCCTACAGCCATGGGCGTCTCCAGCGTTCCTACAAGGTCACCGTTGCTGTTCTTTCTCCAGTCTGTGAGGGGTTTGTAAATTCCGCTCCTCGCTGCATAGGCGTGGGCGCCGGCTTCCAGTGCGCGAGTGTCATTTCCGGTAGCCAGAGCCACTGCTACAACTCCATTCATTATTCCCTTGTTGTGAGTTACAGCCCTGTGAGGATCAGCCGCCGCAAATGACTGGGCACACACAATACCCTCAACTTCGTCTTCTCCTCCTAGCGCCTCACGAGGGATCCTGGTCCTAGCTCGGACCAGACGCCTATCTGCCAGGTTGGAGACTATACGCAGATAGACCTTCCCTCCAGTCAAGTCCTCGATAAGAGGTGCCACGGCCTCCGCCATGGTATCCACTGTGTTCGAGCCCAAGGCATCACACACGTGGACGAGAAGATGTGTGATGACCATTGGCCCGGTTTCTGTGTCGAGCACACGGACCTCTAGGTCGCGGGCACCGCCACCCACTCTCACAAGGACTGGGTCCTGTTCGTTAGCGATCTTGAGTATCTCTCGCCTCGAATTTAAGATCGTGAGCCGTGCGGCTGGGGGATCAGGGGCGTCGACGAGTTGGATCTGCCCGATCATGAGAGGTTCAGTCGCTTGGGCCTGGATGCCGCCGCCTGCTCGCGTTATCTTGGCGGCGTTGCTCGCGGCCGCTACGACGGATGGTTCTTCGATCGCCATCGGTACGAGATGCTCTCTCCCGTTGATGAGAAAGTTAGCAGCGATTCCCAAAGGTATTTTCATCGTTCCGATAACGTTCTCGATCATGCGGTCAGCGGTCTCGAGGTCCAGACCAGCACTCTTATACATTGTTTCGGCCTCCTCATCTGAGAGCCCAGCGAAGTCCCTCACAACCTGAAGCCTTCTCTCCACAGAGAGCCGGTATAGTCCAGAAATCCTGGAAGTGTGGCTCAAGGGCTGTCACCGCCATCATTTCCTTCGTACCCAAAAGGCTTTGCCCTGCTTGCTCTCTAGTGGGGCACTTTGGAGTTCAGCTGAGGCAGATTCTCGAGTCCTGTCGACCGATACTCCCGGAAACGCTTTAAGCGCTTAAGCCTTCACATCAAGATGTGGGTCTTGAGCTAGGTTAGGGAGGATAGGTGATTTGGAGTCAAATACATTGAACGAGATTCTTGCCGCTCTATCTTCCCCTATCAGGTTCAAGATGGTTCGGGCTCTACAGAAGATGGATTTGAGCTACTCAGACTTGATGAAGGATATTGGTCTGACAAGAGAGAGAGACGCAGGGAGTTTCTCCTACCACCTCAAGAAGCTTCTGCGTACAGGGATCGTCAGGGTCGACCAAGAGACCAAGCTCTACGAGCTCTCACCTAGAGGCACATCTCTTCTAAGTCTCGTCCAGGAGATGGAGAGCAAGATACTCACAACGGAGATACCTGTGGTCAGAAGGTCCGAGTACGCGATGGAGCCCTTCGACAAGACGAAGATAATATCGGCTCTAATCAGGGAAGCAAACGTACCTCCCAAGGTTGCCCATGAAGTGGCGAAC
Organism: Nitrososphaeria archaeon; assembly: GCA_041862235.1. Taxonomy (GTDB): domain Archaea; phylum Thermoproteota; class Nitrososphaeria_A; order Caldarchaeales; family JAVZCJ01; genus JBGVSY01. The sequence continues at coordinate 12,754 of JBGVSY010000006.1, forward strand.
GTTGTCAAGGAGAAGATCAGAGAGCTGAAGGTGGAGTACCTATCGGCCCCACTCATAAGAGAGATCATAAACGCTGTGCTCATAGATTCAGGCTACGAAAAGTACCGACACAAACTCACTAGGGTTGGTCTTCCACTGTATGATGTTTCTATGATAATGAAGGAGACTGCTCGCAGAAAGAATCCTGACTTTCTCGTTCAATCCGCGTCCTCAGCTGTGTTGAGAGAGTACTCACTGCTGTCCGCCCTCCCCAGAAGGGTTGCAGATGCTCATGTATCAGGAGAAATCGATCTTCAGGACTTGGATTTCTGGCTTCTGAAAAGGCACAGCTCAATATACACATCCGCCGTGGTTAAGACTTACAATGCAGAGAGTCATAACTTGGAAGAAGCCCGGCTGAGCGAATTCTTGGATTATCTTTTCGTGCAAGTAAAGCGAAGATCCAGCACAGTAATACGTGATCAGGTTCTGTCACACTTCAACGTGTTGCTGTCTCTCTTCGCGGCGACACCTAGCAAAGGGGTGGAGAGAGCGGCGAGGAGATTTCTCAGGCTCCTCCTCCTTACACAGATCGGTGAAAATATGCCCGCCATAAGCGTTGGTCTCTCTCTCGCCGCACCTTCCCTCTTCATACCCGAGGAACGATCGATCGATCGATCGATCTCATCATTCTCCGACAGTGTCCAAGAGATCCATGATCTAGTTTTCTCCGCGGCAAAGGATGCCCACAAAGAGGTTCTCCGCGGTGTGCCGCCCGGTAAACTACAGCTCCTTCTCTGCCCCTCCGCACATGGAAGACTGGAAGCGCAGGCGGAGATGCTGGTTAAGTTCCCCCTGGCCAACGTTGTTTCCAGAAACCTTTGCGACCGGTTTCTTTTCTCAGGGGAAGGATTGTCACTTCCGCTCCAAGAGGTTGCGCTGAGTCCCGCGACCTATGTCGACGGCGTTGCTCACATCAACATGCCTAGGATAGCCTTCGAATCCAAGGGAAATGAGGAGAAGTTCTTCGAGCTACTTCAGGAGAACATGAAGCTAATATCCGTAGCCTTCGCCGGCAAGGCAAAATACCTTAAGCGTTTCCACAGCCAAACGATGGATAAGAAGAAAAGTAACTTTGTGGTCGCGTCAGCTGGACTGTTCGAGGCCGTGAAACAGTTGACTCACTCTTCACCCCTAGAGAGCCATGACGGCCGCTCCTTGATGATGAGAATCTGCAGGCTAACCAGCGAATATCTACACAAGGTCTCTACGTCCGATCTCAGGATTCGTCTTTCAAGCAAATCAACTTGGAGTGCGGCGGAACGATTTGCAAAAGCAGACGTAAGCAAGTACGGCTTCGACTCTGTGAGCAAGATAATCTATCAGAGAGATCGAGAATCAGCCGCATATTCTTGTTGCATAGTTCCCCTGGAGGAAGCCCTAGATTTGGAACAGAAGCTCAAACTAGAGAGAGAGATGCATCCACATATCGATGGTGGTCACTACTCCTTAATCTACTTGGGAGAAACCTCCGATGAGTTAGGTGAGGATAGATTGCTCCACTATCTCCAAGAAGCTTTCTCTCAGCCTGGCATTGACATGGTGGGATTCATCTACCCATTAACGGTATGCCGTAACTGTGGGGAGATCTCTCTAGGAGTTCAATCCAAGTGTGATCCCTGCGGTTCCAAAGACGTCTCGGTCTATAGAAGGCGGGGAGCCTATCTCCACCCATGAATAATTAAGATCCGAAGGATGTTAATGAGCAGGCCTACCTAGAGGATGAAATTCCTTGCTCAGCCGGGCGTTCGATTGACCGGCGAGGTCTCCCTGGATTTCAGTAGAAGAATGGCTCTAGCCAGATCGCCCTGGGCTTCAATGAGACCAGACCTTGCTTCTTCCAGAGAGACTCCCGCTTGCGCCGCGACTATCGCTACGTCGTCGTCCGCCACCGCCACCTCTTCCTTGGGAGCCTCTTCTTTCTCTTCCTCAGACAGTGTTCCCCCGACTACCTGAAACACCTTCTCCTTCTCTAAAGTCATCGAAACTACGGAGGGCTCTCTTACTACGAGCCTTCTCTCGCCGAAGTCGAATATCACTTCAATAGCCTTGCCCAGTTCTTCGATGTCAAGGCCCATACCTTGAAGCATTCGACTCTGCATCCTCCTGAGCTCTCTTCTGCTCATTCTCTTCATAATCTGCTCCTCCTCACCTTAACCGCCATCCCCCTCTTGTACCTACCCATCTCCCTTCCACATAAGATTGCCTTCCCCACGGCTAGGATCTTGCCATCCAGATTTTCAACTATCACCTCCTCACCTGGCAGTATTTCCTCATCTGCAAAAACCACGTGCCTAGAGAAGACGTTCCCTCCGCTTTCGACAAAACTGGATACTTCATCGAGAACCCTTACCCTGAACCGATCCTTCTTAATCAAGCGGCTTAGCGCTAGAGCCCCGCCATAGCTGAGCTGGATCCTGCCGTCTCTGTGATTGATCGTAGCTAATGGTTCCCCGCGCAGATGCACAGAGCGCATTCTTCCCGTCTTCTTTGACACGCCCCAAATCACATCTCTAGGGAACAGCTTCTCTCCAACTCCTTTGCCGAACTGATAATCAGCGGTCTTCCTCAGAATTAGTAGTTGATCTTGGCCCTTCAACAGAACCATAGCAAAGGCTATAATACGCCGTTCTTTAAATCGTTGTCGGGACCTCGGGTTGCCCAGCTTCTGTGAGATCTGCGGAAAAAGAATGTCAAAGCCAGGGCGGGTGCACATGGTTGATGGCGCCAAAGTAATCCTCTGCGAATCTTGCTACAACAGGGTCGACTACTCCGCGAGAATACTTACCAAGCCCAAGACCCATATTCCCCTCTCAAGAAGGCCCATGCAACGTCGAGCCATCTCTCCTCTCAGTGAGTCTATCGAGCTGGTGGACGGATATGGAAGCAAAGTACGCGCAGCCCGAGAGAAATTGGGCCTCTCTCAACAGGACTTAGCGAAGAAGCTGAATGAGCGCGTCACACTCATCAAAAAGATTGAACAGGGGACATTCCGTCCTTCAGAAGCAATGGGAACGAAGATAGAGAACTTCCTTAGGATAAAGATCTTCGAGAAGAGCATTTCCCTCGATGCCGAGAGCTTTGAGCAATATGTAGCGAAACCCACTAGGAAGCTATCACTCGAGGAAGTTGCGAGGAGAAAGAAGCAGCAGCCATAGCGAGTCTGGTGCAAGTACGGTCGATCGGAGCTAACCCTGAGATAACGTATGACCCCTGTATAACCGAGGGTCGCAGGTTTGTTTGCGCCCCCTGACGCAGAATAGGCGTCCTCAACTTCGGGCTAGGACCAGAGAAGTCAGGTGAGCTGGCAGATCAATCGCGATAGCCTAGTCCATGAAATCGGACTTGCGCCTTATCTCTCTATCCTGAAGGATAACGATATATTCTTGAGCCTTTCAGCGAGGATACGCGGCGTTTCCAAGCTCACCTGAATACGCCCACCAACGTACCTGAAGCGGTCTACTCTCGATCTCTCACAAATGCTTGATAGGATATGTAAGTTTCTGTCATTGTTCTCAACGAGCGCTTGAACTCTAATGTACCCGGGGATTAGAGACGAAACTTTTGCCGTCAATTCATCCAGTTTTCGACCCATTAAAGAGGAGGCAGCAACAAAGGGGAGATCTAGTTTGAGAGCGGAGATCTTTTCGTGAAGCTCGTGATCGTCGATCAGGTCAATCTTGTTCAGAACTAGTATAATGGGTATCCCAAATACGCCTATTTGGCGGAGTACGTCGATCGAACAGGATAGCTTTTCTCCTATGGTCTCAGTGGGTTCAGAAACGTCCACCAGCAGCAAAATCAAGTCGGAGAGCCCTATTTCTTCCAGAGTTGAATGAAAAGCTTCTATCAACAGCGTGGGCAGGTTCTTGATGAAGCCGACCGTGTCGGACAGGAATAGCGGTTTGCCGTTGGCCTCAAACATCCTCGTTGTTGTCGAAAGGGTAGTGAACAGTTCTGTGCTCACAGGTTTCATCTCGCGGGCGAGACTGTTGAAGAGAGTTGATTTCCCGGCGTTTGTGTATCCGACGATGGCTACGGTTGGAATGCCGTGGCGTTCACGATGGGTCCTAGCTATGCTCCTCCTTCTCCGCAGTGTTTCAAGACGCTTGGTTATCCTAGAGATCCTTCTCTTGATTTCGTTATAGTAAATGTCAGCGTCGTACATTCCCAGACCATGGAAGCCGGGTTGCTCGCCTGACTTAGCCGCAAGCCTTACCTTCTCCTTGGCGCCAGAAAGGTCGTACTTCAGCCTAGCGAGTTGTATTTGGAGCCGCGCCTCTGACGATGAAGCGTGTTTGATGAAGATCTCCAGAATAAGCAAGGTTCTAGTCAGGATCTCGACGCCAAGGAGCTTTGCCAGATTGTACTCCTGAACAGGTTTTAAGTCGTTTTCGAACACTATCTTGTCAAGCTGCTTCGTCTTGACAATCTCTGCGAGTTCTCTGGCTTTCCCTGGCCCTATGTTGTACTTAGAGTGCATTCTTCTTCTCTGATACGTTGAATACACAACTTCGTATCCTGCTGTTTGGCATAGACTGGCGAGTTCCTCGACCTTCGGTTCTCCGCCTGATGAAACTCTGTGAACTATTCCTATCTTTTGCATGCCGCGTTTTGCCTCGCAGAAGTGAGGCTCCCCGCCACCGATCAGTAACTTCACAAGGTCTTAAGTATTTCAATCATTGGGCGCTAATCGATCTTCAGGGATCCGGGGTCGCTTCGGCCATCGTCACCTCGCTAGCCAGACCCTCGAAAGGTCTTGCTCCACACATCTTTTTGAAAGGTCTTTTGATGAGAAGCGTTCAGAACAGTCTACCACGGACACATTCCAGTCGACCAAATGTTAAACAGCCTGAGCCAGCTAGGGTGTCGCAGCCATAACTGGGAACTTACCCTTATCGATCGACCTTCTTATCGTGTTTTTATGACGTTTTTTCCTTTCTCTTGAGGGATGATCTTCAACCGCGCGTCCTTGAATTCCTTCGACAGCTCTGCACCTCCGAAGATCCAGTCCAGCATGATCCCGAGGACAGCGACCTCGCTGGAGGGCTGGTTGGTGACGGCCACGTTCATGTCCCCAAGCTCATAAACATCCGGGGGCATTTTCTCGGAGCCAACGACGATCAACAGATCACGTGCTTCTGCCGCTTTCCTAATCTCAGCAATTGCTTCGGGGAGATTGACTCCGTACATTGTGCTGATGAGAACGAAGAAGTTCTGTTCCTTCAGTTCCCTGATCTTCTGCTTCCAGTCTTTTACATAGCTCACGGAGAATGGTCCACCCCAGTTTGCAACCACTTCTCGAACACTATGGATCAACCTCTCGTCGTATTGCCCTGAGAAGATGATGCCGCTGGCTCCGTGAGCTCTAGCCACGAGAGCCACATGACTGCTGATTCTTCGATCTCTAAATATCCGGTGCCCCATTCTTAAAACATGGATCTCGGGCAAATCATCCACCACTGTCCCACCTGACACCTCCGGAATCTGTCTTTTTCCTGTTGATAGACCTTACGGATCAACAGGTCTATGAGTGATAGATCCAGGGAAGAGCGAATGTCAACGATCATCGCTAGGTCGGTTGCGAGGCGGTCGCATTCAAGGTTGATTTCGTTGCTGCAGTCATGTGTGAAGGTGAGTGAACACCGCCAGACCTCTTTGATGTTCCATCGAATCGGATTAGTTGGGCCGACAGAAACACTTTACGAAGCTCGTCCTCTAGCGCTGAGAGCCTCAGAAGACCCAAAAGATCTATAACTTGGGTCTTCCAACTAGCTACACGTCGAGCTGCATTCTTTGGGGGTGACCGATATCCTTATCATTATTGATGACGAGACTTCAGTCGAGATCACCAAACTGATTGGAGGTCAGCAATCATCTGAAATTGTGCAAATGCTCCTCAAGAACCCAGGGATGACGGATGAAGAACTGGCTTTTCAACTGAACGCTGACGTCAAGGAGATACGCAAGATTCTTCATAGACTTCACGATCTGTCGTTGGTTTCCTACGAGATATTAAGAGACAAGGACACTGGTCATCGGTTCTTCAGGTGGCGTGTCCAGTCAGATCAGATTGCAGGTTTCACTAGAGCGCAAATACAGAAACTGATCATTCGACTTAGGGAGAAGCTTGAGTACGAAAAAAACCACGAGTTTTACTACTGTGGAACGCTGGGATGCGGGAGACATCCTTTCGAGGAGGCCATGGATTATCTTTTCAGGTGCCCGGTTTGCGGGATGCCCATGAATCACTTCGACAATGAGAGAATAAAGAAATCCATCGAGTGCAAGCTAACTCAGCTCGAAAAGAAGAGCTGAGAAATCTTGATCACTAGAAATGAATGCCTCAACATATTGAAGAAGGAAAAATGCAGTCAAGACATAGTTCGGCATTGCCTCAGAGTCGCATCTCTCTCGAGACTGGTGGCAGATACCTGCTTGAAAGCTGGAATCGCTGTTAACCCGGATATAGTGGAGTGTGGAGGTTTGTTGCATGATATCGGAAGATCGATCACACATGACATACATCATGCAGTGGAGGGAGCGAAGATTCTAAAGAGGTACCGACTACCAGCCATGGTGGTGAGGATAGTCGAGAACCATGTCGGAGCCGGTATCCCATTTGAGGAGGCCATAGCTCTAGGACTGCCTGCCAAGGACTTCTCCCAAAACTCGATGGAGGAAAAGATTGTTGCCTATGCCGACAAATTGATAAGGGGTAGGGAAGTGATCCCATCGGAAAAGGCGGAGAAAGAGATAGCCAAGGCTCTGGGTGAGCATCACCCCGCTGTTCAAAGGTTTAAGGAGATGCGTCGCCTTTTCTCGGGGATACCTGGTGTGTCCGGCGTTGTCTCTCGTGCGGTTGTCTGAGAAGACAGCGAGAAGAGATCTCGGTGTCTTGAAGAAGAGAATCAGCGATGACTTGAACTCTTTACTTCGAACATCGGGCGTCGTAGTGTCCGCAATTACTGCAACACCCAGCGGATGGTTGAACGCCACGGTGAACGACGGGTCGCTCTTCGCAAAGATCCTAGACAAGAGCTTACGGCTCCCAGCCCTGTATTCTGAGTACAAGAACGCATTGGCCACGGCCCGCATAGGGGAGAGAGCTACATTGGACGGTGTGGAGATTCTTCTAAGAGACAGAGACAGAACAGAGAAAGCGTTCTTGAAGATAGACAAGCTGAGGGCTTCACTTCCTTTGATCAGGGAAACAGAAGCCCCAGAACTACTCAGCATACTTTGTCTTAGACCTCTATTCCCCATACAGCTTTTTCTAAGAGGAGGAGTCAACCTCTCCAGTTACCAAGCCGAACTCTTGGTTGACTGGGTTCGATGTGGGCTGGACGCAATTCACGTCTGGGATATTACAAGGTCAGAGTTAATGGAGGCAGTTCCAAAGGACACCTTCAGAAGGGTGATCGCGGATGTCGAGTTGTACGGAGTTTTGGCCTTCCGTTTACTGCTGAAGTTGGGTATGGATCCCCGCAGGCTGGAGGACTGCATCAGAGATTTCTGCGAGAAGAGATGGATCCAAGCAAGGATCGAAGTCTTTCGAGTTAAAAAGGCAAGACAGATTATTTCTCCAACCAACTAGGCGAAAAGTATCTGAAACACATTGCCCACCATCGTCAGCTGAGCACAGGATAAACGTCCAACTTTGCGACCAGTCCATGGAAGCCTTCATCACTTTGAGACCGAGTTCACGTCGAATCCCCATTGACCAGCCGTTTCACATATCATTGAGTCTATGGACGACGACCTGTCTAAGCCGACAAGTTGCGCGTCCCGTGATCTTAGGCACATCGATCGAGAATCATCGATCGATCGGCATAATCAACGTACCTTTTGGCGCGGCAGGTTTTTATGGGAGGCAGAGAAAGAAGACTCGCGCGGCGGAACACCATGCGGAGGTGTGGTTTAGGCCACCCCACAGATCGGTTCCCGAGCCTGGTTAAGGGGCGGGCCTGCTAAGCCCGTGTCCTTCAAGGACGCGTGGGTTCAAAACGCCGTTCGATCATCGGTGGCGGGAAAATCCCACCCGCCGCGCCACTCCCGCTTTACTTGGTCAACTTGGGTCTCGACGCTCCTCCTATCTGGTGGAGCGACCGGTCGATTGACGGCATAAGCCCGTAGAATCCATGGGCCTAGTTGTTTCAGCGTGATGGGTAATCTGAGACCCTTTGATCTTTGAATGTGATAGTGGGCCCGGCCGGGTTTGAACCGGCGACCTTCTCCGCGTAAGGGAGACGTCTATTGATCGCTGGAGACTCCCCCAAGCGATGCATAACCGCTAGACTACAGGCCCTGCATGGATCAGGCTGCACCCCCGTTAAATCCTTTCCGTTAATTAGGGAGATCGATCGATTGTTTGAAACCTCTCAATAAGCGTGTTCTCCTTCTGCTGACTACTCCGGAGATGTAGGTGTGAGACGCCATTCATGTTGGGCGCGACGCATATGACTCGAACGAGACAATGCTCTGTCTGCTCAGCGGCGAGTGTTCTTTTAGACTTCAGGCGTCGCCGAGATTGGTGCATGAGTTTCTAGTTTCAGCCACCTATTGTCTGGCAGAGATCAGTCAATCTTTCTCCCAATCGGTGGAGACTTGATGACGCCAAAGTGAGAACGTGACCTGTGTCGTCTCGTAGATTGATTAATATCTTCAAGAAGCTGAGGAATCTTAGCTGTGAGATTTGGCATCACTGTCGATCATGTGTTGGTATGTGAACATATACTGCCACACGCGTCTATAGACTTCAGATGTGGTGTTGGTGTAGATGCTAATGGTTGAAAAGAGATGATGGTCCCTTAGCACCTCCCTTCCCGTCGACATGACAGCGAACATCACAAAGGGTCAGCGATCGAGTCGATCGATTGGATGAAGTCTAGCTCGTCTTGGTGGCGACAGTTCCCTTGGATCGATGCATACAGGTCTCGTTCTTGCCCTGGTTCGCTCCTCCGACGTGCTGATCACGGAGCGCCGCTGCCTCGCCTTAGGGCTGCTCGCTCCCGCGCCTAACCCGATTCGGCGGGTAGGAGGCATCTTGACCTTCCCTACGGAAGACAAGTGTCTTTACATCGGCCCCTGTGGGCACGCGTTCACAGGAGCTGGCCAAGATGGGATCGAGGTGCATACATCTCTCCTCAGGTTGCTGACCCCCGCATTATGTCCCATTTCGGGTTCAGGGAAGGGCTGGCTCCCCGGTCCTACCTGTCGCCACCGACGCTCGTGTTGCACTTCGATGAATTTAAACCATTCTCGACCGATCATATCTGCTTTGACAACCCACTCACAGCTTCCCCTTTCTAGGCGTCCAAGGAATTTGACCCCTACAGAGGAGTACTCTCCGGCCTCGCCTACTCCAGAATAGCGTATAACTGCGGCGGGGGTCTACGCCGACTCTTTCTCCTTAGCTTCACTTCACAAAGCTATCGAGCCGGCGCCTATGACTTGGTGTCTTTCCCACTTTGCCGGACACAGTGCCCAGTATCTCACAGGCTCTGCACATTTCTCTGCTGCTGAGTTCCCCGCAGATCCGGCACTTCATGCTTACTGCCGTCTTATCTCGCAGAGGCATTCTTTCGAGAGATCTCAGAGCGGTGAACAGAGATCCTGGATACTTTGCCTCGAAGTCGTTAAGGAAGAATCGAATCAGGTTTCGAGAAGAGGTTGAGGCATACTTGCAGGCGTGGGTCTGCAGGTACATGCCTCTTAGGTAGGCGTAGAGAGCAACCTCCTTCTCCGGAGTGAGCCTGAATGGAGTCACCCGGGGGATGAGCTGATTCTTCACTCTCCCAGCCCAAGGCTTCGCTAGATCTCCTCGCATGATGTTGAGGATGTAGGTCTGAACTACGTCATCCAACGTGTGCGCTGTGGCTACAACGTCAGCACCTGCTTCTCTAGCAGCTTGGCTCAACGACCTCCTTCGCAACACGCCGCAGATTGTGCAGGGATATGTTTCAGAACCTCTCCCCTTCAGAACGGCAACCATTTCGTCCAGCATGTACCCGAACTGATCTTTGAAACTCACAACCACGTGTTCCACTCCTCTATTACGCGCCTGCACCCTCGCTATCTCAACAGCCTCGTCTCTGTATCCAGATATTCCCTCATCAACAGTAACGGCAATGAGCTCAGAGTAAGGATGGAGCGACTCTATCCTGGCCAGCAAGTCCATTAACGACAGGCTATCCTTACCCCCGGACACAGCCACCACAATCCTGTCATCATAGTGAAACATGTCATACTCTGAGATGGTTTTGGCCACTCTTCTTTCAAATGTCTTGATGAAACATCTTCGACAAAGCCTCTCTCCGGAGTATTTGCGCATATGAATGGCTTCGCTTCGATGGCAGAGGCTACAGTAGCGTTTCTCAGTCAAGAACAAACAAGCCTCCAGGCCGCACATTTCTCATCCACATGCAACTTCCATCTCAGCGAGCCCGTTTGTTTGTTGACTGGCGGCCTACTCGAACTGATCTCGTAATAAGCATGTCGTTGTAAACATGCTTTCTGTCCCGCATCCGGGCGGATCTTGTCTCTGCATCAATGAGGTTCGGCGGGAGACCTGTGGTCTCGGAAGTCAGGTCAGAATGTAGGGTATGGCTATCATAGAGACTATGAGAGAGATCATGACTATCGATATCGCCACGGTGGTGATCCAGGCTCTCCTGTGGCCTATCCTGCCTTTGCTAGCCGCCTCAAGTCCGGCGAGAAATATCCGTCCACCGTCAAAGGGATACAGTGGAAGAGCATTAAATATGGCAAGATTGAAGTTCATAAACCATGTCCAGAAGAATAGATTTGAGAGAATGTAGGCCGCTTCACCCAACGGCGATGTATAGAAGACTTTCATCACATCCGAGTACGGCACAAAGAACTGCGCACCGGGGATCGTGGGCACCAACAGGTACTTCAAGACATTGACATCTGTCAGCATGTAGCCTTCAAGCACCGCACGTAGGGATATCGGTTGTATTGGTAGCACGGCCTGAGATCTGTTGTTCTCGTTCGCGATCAATGGGACGACGTACTCAGTGTAGGTATCGCCGTGGAGAGCCTGGATCATCACCGTGTCATTCGGCTTGGAGTGGTCAATAAAGTCGATCAAGTCGCCCAGACTCGTGATGCTGGTGTTGTTCATTCCTACGATGATGTCTCCAGCGCTCAACCCGACCTGCGCCGGTATGTGTCTTTCGTCTACTGCCAGCACCCCTAAACCGTTGGCTCGAGGAGCCAGTGTGCTGACGGTGAACAGAAGCAGAGCGAGAGAAGCGAACGCCACTAATACGTTGACACCGGGGCCTCCAGCGAGGGTGCGAGCTGAATCTTTGAACTTCGCGGCTTTCAACCGCTCCTCATCTATCTCCACGAACGCCCCTATCCAAAGCACAGCAAGGAATATTAGGCCGGCGGATTTCACCGGTATCCCAAGGGATCTCGCTAGGATCCCGTGCGCGCCCTCATGGACAACTACGGCCACGATCAGGGTTATCCAGCCATAGAGCAGCGGAATCACCGGGTTGAGCCCGGGGATGAGTAAGTTCGAGAGGAAACCTAGGGATCTGCTGATCACTCGAATCTCGGGCCTCGTGAGGTACGCGATGATGCTGGTAACTACCAAGTAGAGGCTAACGGCTGCCGCAAACGGGACTATGTAGACGAGAACAGATCCCAAGGGCTTCAGGAACCTTGAACGGCCCAGCCTGTCTAAGACGCTGATAACTCTCTCCGTCTTAACAAGAATGAAGGGTAGCTGGACCTCGACGTTTTTCATGGCGCTACCAGCATAGAAGAATATATCAACGTTGCCGGCCGCGCGGCCGTCGTCATCCACCTCGACCAAGATATAAACACGGCGACCCAGCCTAAAGTAGAGGATTTGGCTCGCAGGTATCCCTTTCGCCTGGTTGAGTACGATTCAGCTCACTGGTCTAGGCTCAACTCTCTGCGTCAGCGAGCCCTCAGCATCATGAAGCCCTTGGAAGCCAGAGGCTATAGAACTATTGTCTACGGCAGCGTGGCTAGGGGTGACGTCTCGGAAACCAGTGATGTAGACGTATTCATTCCCTACGCTGTATCTTCTGCCATGATCGAGACGACGCTCTCCGAGTCCTCAGTCAAACCCGAGGGGAGGAGGCTAGTTCAAGCGACACCCTCTTACGCGGTCAAAGCCTACCTAGACATCGATGACCTTACCTCTGTGTCTTTCCCGTTGATCAAGATGCGGTCCGAGGAACTGGATTTCTACAGGTTGGCTGGAGAGCTTACCTACCCCCAGGTTCAGGGAGGTAAGAGAGTACCCGGCGTCAACAAGCAGCTGATGCTCGTGATCCCAACCGATTCAGGTCATAGGGAGTTCTCCCTAGTGGAGAGATTGGAGGAAGCGGCTCTCGTCTTAGGAGTGGACACCGGGGTTCTGCGAAGACGAAGCCGTGTTCTGCTAAGAAGAAGAGAAATAGGTAGGACGGGTGTCTTCAAGTCGATCATGATTTCAGATGAAGAGAGCTTTGAAGAAGTACTCACACGGCTGGCAGCTGAAAACCCTGCCGTCCGAAGAAGGATGAGATCCAACGGTTGAGAACAACAGCCCTATTCCACAGGCCTGATCGACTCGACTCCTTGCACGTGAATCCGTTGGAAGATCGACCGATCAAGTGGACTCTTGGAGAGTCCATGAGGGGCTAGCGCGTGGCCAAGCATTCCAGAAACGCGGAAACCAAGACCATGCCGAGCCGCATGCTCGTGTGAAGGTAATACAGGATTGAGGGCTAGTACCCGATGACGCCTGAGGGCTACCCTTAATTGAGGCCTGGGGATGATGTCTGTAATTGGGGGTTAGGCCTTGAGGCATGATCTTGTGAGCCTGCCGATGGGAGGTGCAGGTCCCTTGAGCACCTCTAGGAGTAAGGGGTTCACGGGGCTGCCAGAAAGCGGGTTGAACCACGGCTGGAAAGCCCAGTTCCAAAGCCTTCACAACACCAAGGAAGAGGAGCAAACGCGCGCTGGGACAGCCCAACGATGGATGGTCTGATTCGTTTGAAGATCCTTTTCCAAGATGTCAGGAAAGGGGTTCTGAAGCTGCGTCTTGAATCTGCCCTCGACCTGGTTACGCTCTATCGACTAACGTCACAGGGCGACCGGATATACGGCCGCACAACACGAGAGATAAAGAAGGAGCGAGCGGATGAAACCTACGATAGCCAGAGAGTGTCGTTGTCTCTCGGAGTAAGTGTTGAAAAGAAGCAGGTGGACCCCCTGCTGAAAGAACTGTCATTCTTGGGGAGGATCTTCTTCTCGTCCATCCCAGAGGTTGTCGGCAAGTTCCACTCGATAAGGGTCCAGCCCGGCGATGTTATCACTGTGGAGAAAAGGGGAATGACGCAGAGGCATCTGTCTCTTCTCACGCGGCTCGCTGAACGGGGAGGCTCGGAGCTGTTGTGTCTATTGATTGACGATGACTCCTACCTTCTTGCAGAGATGGGTGAGATAGGGGTGAAAATACTCGACGAGCGAGGACTATCCCATGGAGGGAAGGCTGAGCCAGAGAACTACAGTGAAGAGCGGCGCAAACTGATGGATAGGGCATGCTTCTCCATCGAGAATATGTTTCAGGTTTCACCTCGAGATTTGTGTGTAATGGGGCCCTCCGTGTTCGTGGATGAATTCCTCAGTCGGCTCAAGACGAAGAGACCTGACATAGCTGAACGCGTTGCGACGAAAGGCTATGCCTCTTCAGCTACAGTAGCTGGGCTAAATGAAGTGTTGAGAGGACCTCTAAGCTCTGAAAAAGGGTTGAAGCTGAAGCCGGCGAAGGACGCGAAGCTGGTTGAAACATTGATAGGGCATCTCTCACAGGGCAAGCGTGACGTTTCCCTGGGAAGAGAGGAGGTCGAATTTGCAGCCCAGATTAAGGCCATAGCGATTCTCCTCGTGGAAGAGAGCTACCTGTGGAAACACCTAGACGACAGTTCATTCATCCAACTCATGGATCAAGCGGATAAGCTGCGAGCAGAGACCGTGGTTATCTCAGGGAGAACTGAGGCAGCGGAGAAGCTAGCCTCTTTTGGAGGGATAGCCGCCATTCTCAGATATCAGCTCCGATGATTGATCCATCCTCCGTGAACTGTATTAAGGCCGTGACCGAGGGCGTCCAGATCAATGATCTTCAGGGAAGCGGGTACAGACACTCGTCAGATGTCTTCAAGAGAAGACAGGATGAAGATCGACCCAGTGCACAAAAGGCTGACAAACCCTTGATCACTCAAAGGTCGCCTGTCGTCATGATTTTGACCTTTGAGGGTTTCTTGGAGATTTCTCCTATTCTGGCGCCTATCAGGTAGAGCTCGTCGTTGCGCGTAGCCGCTAAGTCGATTAGTCTCTGGGTGACTACGCCGTCGAAAACCACGTACTTCGCGTTACTCATTTCTCCCAGCTTTTTCGCCAGCTCGCTAACCGGGGTTCTTGAGACCTCATCGAGGTTTTTGTCGTAGACCATGGCGAGAAGGCTTCCCTCCAAGGATTTAGCGGTCTCCACCAACTTCTGGGGGATACCAGGTTTGACTTCCTTGACCGGCGCTGCCTTCATCGCTTTCTTCAACTCCTTCACGGCGACAGCTTTCTCTAGGGCTTCCTCCATTTCGCGTTTGGTCAGTTCCTCGACTTCTTTTCCCTGAGGTGCACGGGCTACGTAGTCGATTTTGCTCTTCATCAGAAGCTCTTTGAGGATCAGGTCCCCCCCGTGGTCTCCATCTAGGAAGGCGGTTACCTTCTGCTTCCTGTGGGTGATCTCTTCGATGGTCTTAGGTACCTGAACGCCCTCCACCGCTATGGCGTTGTTGTATCCATACTTGAGAAGGTTGTTCACGTCTGCTCTGCCTTCGACCACTAGTAGATCTTGGCTTTCGTTCACGGTTGGCCCGGCTGGAAGCTTGTCAGGTCCGTACTCAATGACCCTGGCCTTGACCAATGCCTGTTCGATCTGGCGGAACACGGCGTCGTCTGTCGGTATCTTCTGCTGCTCCCAATCGTACAGAATCTCCTTAGCTCGCTTAGTGATCCTCTGTCTCTTCTCGACTCTCGCGTCTTCAATTTTCTCAATGGTGACCTTTGAGCCATAAGGCCCTACCCTGTCGACGCTTTCTATGATAGCCGCTACCAGAGCTGTCGTCGATCTGTCGAGGCTCGTTGGAACAACTACTTTTCCTTCGGTCTTCTTGCCTTGGGTCTTGACCTTTATCTCTATCCTTCCTATCCGGCCTGATTTCTGGAGGTCCCTGAGATCGAGCTCCGAGCTGAAGATACCCTCAGTTTAGCCTGTATGATGTGTTGCACATCCACACATTTGGCCGAAGAGAGCACCAACAACATCGGGTTTTTCGACAGGGCCATCCACATCTATCTTTGCATGAATTATGTACTTTGTAACTGGTTGACCAAACGTCACACACAATCACCTCTTGATTCTCTTTGCGAAATAAGGGTCTATGCTCTCAATCTCATGCACACCGTTTCTGACAAGACGCTTCAGCCTTCTCCTGTAGGAAAGGTCGTGGCTAACGCCTATTTGTGAAAGGTATTTGGATATTCTCCCGCTAAGGAGTTCCCCTTCTCGATCGAAGTCTGTCAGGATAATTATCTTCCGGTTGACAAACTCCTCTGGGTTCACGGCGAGTATTTCTCTGTATCTTCTGAGTTGGATGATACTCTTGTCTATGCCAAGGTTATTCAGGGATCTTTGGTCTCTCAATCCTTCAACTACTACCAGTGCTCCCTGCTCCGTTTCCTGCCGCAGGTCGGCTACGATTTTCGCTACCTCTTCGTACGTGTCTTGAAGTGTCTTGTGAGTGAGCAAGATTGAGTGTCCCTTATACAGGGAAACGTGCGTTGACGCTGGTAAAAAACCTTTCTTTCAGCCTTACTTGAGGACATGGTTAGCAAGGCTTCGGAGCCTTCGCGCGGGAAAGAGCGAGGCCGCTACAGCTGTCCTCCAACCTTATCTTGTTGTTTCCTGAGCTCTCACGAAGAGGTGCAGGTCTCTTGCCCTCGAGTTCTTCTGAAAGTGCTCTCTGATGGGTTTAAGTATCTCGTTCAGGGCTCGGCTCGTCGCGTTCTTGAGGTCTAGGGGGTGAATCTTCCCAGCCCTATAGTCGGTTTCGACGTTGTCATAAGTGAAGTACTCGAGGTTTCCCCCGTACTTCTTGGGCCTCTCGACAGTCAGCTTTTCCTTTCTGAGAAAGATAATGTATTTACAATACTCGAGGACTGGATTGTTCTTAACATCCTTGGAAGGGCAGTAGGCTCCCCGGATCTTTCTTGCAATTTCCTCGGCGCTGTCGTGGACCAGTATGGTTGTCTCAGGCTTGCTCTTGCTCATCTTTGACGCTATTTGCAGGTCTATCGCCCTGTTCTCATCGAAACCCATTGGCTTCGCCGATAACCCTCTAAGGCCCATCAACATGTGATGATGTACTGCAACGGGTTTCCATAGACCAAGTTTAGGCCCTGTCTCACGAGCGAGTATGTTGGCTCGACGCTGATCGAGGCCAAGTTGGCATATATCGACTTTGAGGAAGAAGATGTCAGAGACCTGCATTGCGGGATAGTAGAGTTGGGCAGCCTGCTGGATTTCCGCCTCCCGTCTCCCCATTATAGTCAGGCATCTCAGCAAACGCTGGACGGTTACGTTCTTGGCAACGCTTACAAACAGCTTCCAATATTCTCTGTCCGCCACCATATCATTGCTCCACACAATGTCAACCTGCGCTGGATCGATACCTGAAGCTCTCCAGACCTCGATTAGATACTCTCCCACCTTTCTGATCTTCTCCAAGTCACCGCCCATCTTATTGTTTATCATAGCATGCCAATCGGCAAGAAGAAGCTTGAATCGGCACCCAGCGTCAAGCATGTCTCTTAGCTTCGCGGCACGCAGCACCCCGAAAGGAACATGAGCCAGCCCACTCGGTTCAAACCCGTCGTACGCAACGGGGTGCTCGTTGGTCTCCAGCAGATCTCTCAGATCCTGCTCCGTTATGACCTCTTCTGTCGGCAGCCTCTTGATCAGCTCCAGACGCTCTTCTAGGTCCATCTTCCCCAGGGATCTTGATCTAAAGGATGCAGATAAAAAGATCGATCTGAGACGCTCTCGGTAAGCCCGGGTCGGAAAGATTCGGTGCACTCGATCGATCGCTGGGGCAATGCTGCCCCGCGCTGAACCTATTTAATGTAGATTGACTAAGGTCGTGTGGGAGCGGAAGCCTAAAGAGCTAACCATCCAAGAGCTTGCCGTAGAATGGGCGTCTAGCCCTAATCGATGACGGCCGAGAGTTCGTGGTTCAGCCACAAAGGGGCTTCCACTCCCATCCAGTTCGATCCGAAGCTCCTTCAACCTTCTTCCCAGTCGTGGGTTCAACGCCTCAAAGACGACATGTCGGACTTATCTCGGCCGTAGAACAGGGTTCTTGGGGCTGCGAGAGATCGATCGCTGGGTGGGGCCAGCTTCTTTTCGCATTCGACCCGAGGCGTCGACGAACCGCCGATTCCATAGGGCAGCTTCTACGGGAACGCTCCTCAAGGGCCGATGGCGTCCAGCTCCAGCTCGAAGGCAGCCGCAGGATTCTCCAGCCCCCACATCTCCAAAACCTTGGGATGTATCTCCCCGAATATGCCGACGGCTTTGCCCTCTAACTCTATGTCGCCGGTTCTGCCCTCAATGAAGCTGAGGTGCCGGGTTGGCTTGACCTCATACCGCTTCCCCAAGTTAAGGAACAGGGCAGCGATCTGGGACTTCAACTCAGTCACACCGGCTTGGGCGTGAATATTCATCGCTGCCAGCCTTCTGCTGTCCCTAGCACGATTGCTCAGACTCTCATCGGGAGTCACGCAGTCCCCAACTTCGAATATTCTCTGAGGATAGCGGACTCCTTTGTTGCGGCTCAGGACCTCCATGAGGCTCGGAAGCAGCCATGAGCGGAGGCAGGTGAACGTGGTCATTCTAGGGTTGGCGACTTCAACGACCGGGCTTCGATTCAAATTCATGTAGTCAAAGATTTTCTCAGGGGAGGTGAGGGAGAAAGTCAGTACCTCTTGAAACCCTAAGCCTATCATCACCCCGCGAGCCAGACCGCGATACCGCTCCCTGGAGCTGAGATCACCGGTCGTGACCAGCTGTGGCCACCTCGGTGAGAAGCGGTCGAGGCCATGAGCCACTGCAATATCCTCAACGAGATCCGCAGGATGCATCACATCAAGGCGATAGCAAGGCATGTTGACATGAAGCACAGAGCCTTTCACTCCACCCACATGAAATCGCGCTCTTCTAAGGGATCTCTTGATCTGTCGAGGGCTCAGCCTCAACCCGAGCAGATGCTGCACATACTCCATGTCCAGCCTCATTTTCCTGGCATCCATGTTTGGGGTGATGATGACGCGCCGGCGTCCGTAGGGGTAGCGGATGGTTGAAGTGTAAAGCCTTCCTCCCCTATCTAAGATGACGGTGACCATCATTATGAGAGTGTTGACGACGGACTCGTTCACCGTGCCAGTGACCTCAACCAAGAGGTTCCTTGTGTCCTCGGTTATTTTCCCCAAATCGTTCGAGTTTATGATTGGAGGAAAGGAGAGAACCTTGGATATAGAGTCGAAAAGCAGAGGCCAGCGATGATGCTGCTTGACGATGTTTCCGTACTCCAACCCCTTCGGATGCCTTGCAAGGATCTCCTCGAGCGTCATTTCGTAGCTGAAACCCAAAGGGATGAAGCTTGCCTCACGAGGCTCAGCCAAGCCGTATGTGAGGGGAGGCGTTACCAAGTCGAAGTCGTATAGACCAATAGATGTCCTTCTACGCCTCCTCCCGTAGGATTCGTCCAGCCTGTCCTGAAGCTGCATCAGACCGCTTACCACGGAGTTGCTCAGCCGCGTCCCCCGTACAACGGCACAGGCTATGAAGGGCCGCACGTCGCGCAGACCACCGTCCACCTTTATGGTCACGCCTGAAGACCCGTGCACGCGATACTTCTTCAGTCCAGTCTCGACGCCCATCAAGCCTCGCAGGGCGCGAGCCATGCCTTCTACAGCCCAAAGGTCTGGGCGGTTCGTATCCTTCAGCTCAACCCGAAGGGCCGACTCTTCACGGATTTGACGGCCCTCAATCAACGATGCCTCTGCCTTGATGAGGGCCAGTGTCTCGTTGAGATCATCTAGGTCTCTGGGCAGTTGAACTCCGACCAATTGTTCCAGGTCAGAGAACTGAATCTCTGTCGTAGGCACTCTACACCATCTCCTTCCGCCTCAGATAACCCAGGTCCTGGCTGAACAGGGTGCGGATGTCGTCTATCTTGGCCTTCATCATGTAAAGTCGGTCCACGCCCAGGCCCCATGCCAGGACCGGCTCCCGGATGCCGAGAGGCAGAGTCACTTCGGGTCGGAATATGCCTGAGCCGCCGAACTCCACCCACCCGTACCCTTTCTTGTAGGCGAGGAGCTCGATGCTCGGCTCAGTGAACGGAAAGTAGTCCGGCTTGAACTTGACTTCGTCAGCCTCTGCTATATCTGTGGCGAACCGCGCAAGAACTCCGAGCAGGTCTCTAAGTGTCAACCCTTCACCGACAACTATGCCTTCCACTTGATTGAATTCCGTTAGGTGGCTCCTGTCGCTGAGTTCAGGCCGGTAGCAGCGCGCTATGGAGAAGTACTTGCCTGGTATTTCCAAATTCTTCCTTAGAAGCGTTCTAACGCTCAGAGAGGTTCCGTGGCTTCTAAGCACCAGGCGCTTCGCTTCTTGGGCTGAATAGGTTACGCCGTACCCTGTAGATCCCGTTCTCCAGCCGTTTTCGTGTGCCTTCGCAACCCTGGGCAGGTAGGAGAGGTACCCCGTGAGGTCTCCATGAGTGGGAGACTTCACGTAGTATATGTCGTGTATCTCTCTCGCCGGGTGATCCTGAGGCATGAATAGGCAGTCGCAGTTGAAGAACATGAGCTCAACGATAGGCCCCTCCATCTCTTTGAACCCTAAGCCCACCAGCCTCCACTTCAAGTCGTCTAGGAAGGCCAGATAGGGTTGCTTCTTTCCAGGCCAAGTGGCTCCGACAGGCGCTTCTATGTCAAACCTGGCGAGACGAAGCTTACGCCACTCTCCGGAGGAGATCAGCTTGGGCGTCAGCTGAGTTATTTCGCCGGGTACTGCCTCTTCCTCAGACAGGGCTTGAGCTTTGGCTCTCCCCTTGGCCGTGAGTTGAACGTAGTAGCGTTTAGAGTCAGTCCTCTTCAGAACGCCCGGCCTCTTCTCTAACCCTTCTGCTGCTTCCCTCATTTGTGTGGGGAGTGAATCCATCTCAGCGGCAGATCCGTTGAGAAGCATAACCAGCCTTTCATCTGGACCCTTGGGGGGAGACTTCACGGCGGACAGAATCACCTCTCCTTTTTCCTTCTTCACCTCAAGCCAATGCTTCTTCTTACCCCAAAGGATAGCTATGTTCAGGTATTGGTCGTCGAATCCCGTTCTGATTTTAGCCTCCTTCAGTGAACATGCTCCGGCGGCTTCAGCGATCTTCTCCAAGAGAAGTCGTTCTGGGAAACCGCTCTGAAGGAACTGCAGCCCTTCTCTTCCCAGCTCGACCTTGCCAGTGACCTTCTTCTCGATTCTCACCAAAGACTTCTTCCTAAGCCAAGAAGCGGTTTTGGCTACTGTTCCCACGTCTTTTTGGATGGCTTCAGAGAGAACATCGTACCTGACAGGCTTATCGTGAGCAAGCAGTTCAAGCAGGATTTTCTTCTCCAAGCGGTGAAGATACATCAAGCACCCGCCCCTATCCCTTCAGTAGGCCTCATTCGGCCTTCTTTATTTTGACTATCGAGCACGAAGAACTGCGGAACCCGACGACAAACAGCCAAAGCCGCTTCCTCAAAACAGCAAAATGAGCTCCAGAAGAACACAAAACCGACGAAGAGACCTAGCGGCGAAAAATAAATTGGCGGGACATCGCCACCACCAAATTCTTCGAAATTCCCTCAAGCCGCTATTTAAGATTGGGGTTCGCAGCGTCGAACAGTGCAGCAGACAGCCTTATCTCCCTCAGACAACCGATTCAAACAAGCGATCGATCGGCGTCAGAGGAGGACTGAAAGCCTTGAACATGGATGCCCTCGTCGCAGCTGGGAAGATTGCCCGCAGGGTAAGGGAAGAAGTTCCCTCGGTCGTAGAGGAATCTGTCCCCTTAATTGAGATCTGCGACTATGTGGAGAACAGGATACGCGAAGAGGGAGGCCTGCCTGCCTTTCCCTGCAACATATGCATCAACGATGTTGCTGCGCACTACTCCCCTCTACCCATGGACAAGAAGGTGGTACCTCCAAACGCTCTGGTGAAGGTGGATATAGGGGCACAAATAGACGGTTACCTCGCTGACACGGCCATAACAGTGAATCTTGATCCTAAGAAGGAGGCCCTCAAAATAGCTGCTGAGAAGGCCTTGGAGAGCGCGGTGAGAGATGCTGGACCCAACGTTGCCGTCTCAGAGCTTGGAAGCATCATCTACTCCACCATCAGGAGCTACGGGCTCAAGCCTATCTCTAACCTGACAGGACATCAGGTATCTAGGTACAAGGTTCACGCAGGTCTCTCCATACCTAATGTGCCTTCACGCGACGAGGGGAGACTGATTCAAGGTTCGGTCTACGCTATCGAGCCGTTTGTAACCCTCCCATCCGCCGCGGGGGAAGTGGTCTCAGGGCAAGCCGCCACGATCTACGCTGTCAGGGCGGGCATCCACCATCGCTTGCCGAAGACTGAGCGACTTCTTCTGCAGAGACTCGATGAAATGTTTCACGGACTTCCCTACTCCCCTCGCTGGATTTCATCTCTTGGCGAGGAAGCTCTGAATTTTCATAGAAAGCTTTGGAAGCAAGGCAAGATACACGGTTACCAAGTTCTTGTTGAGAGGTCTGGAGCGCCAGTGGCTCAGGCCGAGCACACTATAGTGATCACCGATAATGGGTGCACAATCATCACCTAGCCTTCTTTTCCTTGGGTTCCTCCACGTAGATACCAGTGATCATCATCTTTCCACCGCACTTGGGGCATTCGCCCGTCTCCTTGAATACGTGGTCCCCTTCCTGGTGCGGCCGAGAGTTCTCGGTCTTACATGAGAGGCAGATTAGGCGGGTCATCGGGGCCTCCTCCTTGTTCGTGGCCTCTCTCCTCCGGATTCCCCAAAAGCCAGTTCTCAGTTTTTCATCACCCGACTAACCGATGCCTATGGTGTTGCCTATGCCAGCCAAGATTACCGTGGCTCCAGCCTCGGTCATGCCCGTGACGATCTTCTTGACCCTGTCAGCGGCTTCGTCAGCAGCCTTGGCTATGCTCTGCCTCATAGGTGTGATCGCTTCTGTCAGGGATTCGCTGATGAGCACGGCGTGTACGGGAATGCCGTATTTGTTGGCTACCTCCTCAATCCTGAACTTCTCCACACCCGTCCCACCTATAGCCACCCCCACAGCCTCGTTTATCTTGCCTGTGTCCTCACCCTCCAACTTGAGCTGTGCGTCCACGGTGATGATGAGCTGCACCTTCTTCTTCTCTCTCTCTACCAGTTTCTGTACGGCTTCTCCGGTCCTCCCAGTGGTTCCCCCTGGACCTGTTGCCCTGACTATGAGAAGCCTTCTTCCATCCAGATCCATCTCAGAGACCATTGTGTCCTTGGCTATCTCCCGTCTGTTCCTCTCTTTGTCGTGAGTGATGATCGCTGCGACCAGAGCCCCCGCACCGTCGCCGATGGGCTGCCCCTTGCCCAAGGCTGTGGAAGCTCGGCGATATGCCTCTGCTATCTCCATAATTTGAGGCATAATCATCTGGATCTGAAGCACTAGGTATATGTTCGACGTCTTCTTTCCGAGAAGATAGTAGTGCCTGACCACTCTGTACAGAGTGTTCACGGTCCGACATGCATCCAACAGGTTGGACAGGTTCTTTACTTGGTATTCCTCAGCAGCTGGGGAGATGGCCCGCACCTCCTTCTCGAACTGGTTCTCACCTATCTTCATCAGGTGGTCCAGTTTTCCAACGATCCCATAGGGATCCATAGATTCAGGGGGGATTGTGAAGAACTCCATCAACTGGTCGATCTTCTGAACAGGGTCCTCGCTGGGCTTCCCTAGCCTCTTGACTGTCTCGATTGTCCTTCCCCTAACCTCGTCTCGAATCACCTTCAACTTAGCCAGTCTACGCTCCACGTCCATGAGAATGGTTCTCATCTGAAGCTTCTGGCTGAATCCGGGATAGAAGAGAATGAGCATCCAGGGGATGAGCCAGACCAGGCTGATGATGAAGCTCAGCAGGTCTCCCCCGCCCGGCACCTGACCGACAAGCAACCCTGCCCAGGGCATCAGTTTTCCATCCTTCAGAGCGATCCCCGATTCTCTCTCTTTATAAACCTTCATTCGAAACCTGTGGATGGATATCCCGCATAGAAGCCGCCAACTCGCCAGCACCCGTCTCCAGTCAGATGAACGCTGCCAAGGACTCTGCATAACTGTTCCAAAGATCGATATGAGGACATAGATCGATCGCTGAAGAGTAATCACAGGTATTTCAGCTGACCGACACCGACCTTTCGTTCGCCCCAAAGCGAAGGGGCTCCACGTCAGCGGCTTGTCATGCTCGGACAACGAGTTCGGCATACATGTGTCTTTCAATTGCGGGAGTGGCTTCTCTAAGATATTGGTGATCAAGAGCTGCCAGCACCCAGATTTCACGTGTGGTTTCCCACCACGCTAACGCCTGGGCGAACGGAGGCTTAGCTTCCGGGATCGGACGAGACCGGGCGTTTCCCTTCGTTCTATGGCCGGCAGCGTTTGTAGATGTATGACAGCAGACCTTAAACCTTTGCCTCCACCGTCCTCAGTCATGTGCGAGATGGATCTCCATCAAAACGCGGTTTCATTGAACCTTGAATGGAAGAGACAAACGGGAATATTCTCCGATGAGATCCAGTCGCCCTTCTTGGGTAAGATCAATCGTTACGATCGATCGATCCTAGCTCAGCACCGCCTATGGCTCTTCCCTTCGTGTTTCCCGCACGACCCATTCAACGTACTCTCTGCTTCCGGAGACGTCAAGAACAGTGACCTCTGGCAACTCATAGCTGTGGATGCGCTTTAGTTCAGCCACGAGCTCCTTCACACATGTGTCGCTGGTCTTGGTTAACGCCAGAAACTCCTCACTCTTCTCCATCTTTCCCTGCCACCGATACGTGCTCACCACGGGACCGAAGACATTGACGCAGGCTGCTAGACGTCGAGACACAACGTTGTCAGCGAATGAGTCCGCCTCAATCCTGCTTCCGAAAGTTGTCAAGACCACATAGAACCTTCTGGACACCAGGCCATCACCTCATCCCTGCTCCGAAGAGCTAGCTAAAACAGGTATCCAAGGATTTCGTCTCGTCGATCGCGCAGAAGCCGAAACCAAGTTGCGAAGCCGGCCGATCGATCGAAGAATCCAAAAAGAATGGAATTGAGAGACGCGTTGATCAACGGACATGCGTCTCAGCCGCGGTATGGTGATCGCTACTCGACGGTAATGTCCCTACCTCGGGTTTTCTTCCCCCGCTTGTTCAGTGTAACTTCCAAGACACCGTTTCGGTAGGAAGCCTTAGCACTTTCAGGGTCGACCTCCTCGGGCAGCTCAACCTCTTTGTGGTACTTCCGCTGCTCCGTGTCCACGGAGATCGTTAAGCTCCTCTCGGTACCCTTCAGATTTATGTCAGACTTATCCACACCTGGAACCTCAGCCACTACACGAATGATGTCACGTTCATCGATAACATCCGTCAAAGGCTCACGCCCCTCCACAACCTCGAGGCTACGCTCAGGAGCACCGAAAACCGGGGCTCCTCTCCTACGCCGGACATTGCCGAACTCCCTAATCTCCGGCCTACCATCAGGCCCAACCTTTATCGAGTATCCATAGATGACGGGACCCATCTCACGGACTGTGGAGCCGTCGGGAAGCTTCCTTTCACGGACAAGCTTTTCAGGCGTCCTCGAAGACATCTCGCGAAGCATATCCTCCATCATCCGGTCCAGATCCTCGAAAGTCCACGAGAAAAATGGCATGCGACGCATCTCGCGCCGCCATCTCCGCCACCAATCCTCGTTCCAAGGCACTATTCTGTCACGAAGTACCCGAGACAAAACTACGTATTAAGGCCTTCGATCGATCACGACAGCCATGAAGTATACAGGAAATGGGGACGGAGGGAATCCCGGCCACGCGACACGCACATGGCCTTCGAACCCTCGGCCTACGGGTCCCCCCAGCCGCTCCAGAACCTCGTCATCCCCCGAGACGTTCGGGGTCGGTTCATGGAGACCTACATTCTGGAGCCCGTCGCGGTAGACCTGTCTGCGCCACGTCCCTCGTCGTCGCTCCCCGCTCGAAAATAAAAACCTTTCAGCTGAAGAGGACGCGTATGGCTGACTACTTGAGCCCTACCCTTGTGCACACACTAGTTATCCAAATCTATGTCAACAATCAAGATTGATTGGCAATAAGCCGAGAAATCGGTCTGAGAAGGACAGTCACATCACAAGCGACGACAACCTTTTTACCGCGTCTGCGACAGGCGGTTCCTCGAAATGACCGGGTGGGTTGTCTAGCTTGGTCTATGATTCCCGGCTTGGGTGCATCGATCTATGCTGGGATCCCGGGAGGTCGTGGGTTCAAATCGTCGTCCGGTCTGTGGCGGCGGGAAAGTCCCACCCCACCCATAATCCATCGGTCTAGAAACAGGATCACCTCAGCGGAAAACTTCTCATGGGATCTATCAATCGAAGTTGGAGTCGCGATCGATCTAGTGCATCCATAGGTTTTTATCCCTCATTTTTTTGCTTCTCGAGCGGACCCGTCGTGTCGATCTCCTCACACCAAAGCAACCTTGTATCCTGGTTACGGGTCGTTCTCCTAAGCCTAGTCTGGGGATTGGCCTTCACAGCTATCAAGCTAGGGCTAAGTGACATGTCGTGGCTAACGCTCACATTGCTTCGATTTCTAGTGGCTTGCTGCAGCTTCGGCCTCTACTTCGCCTTCGCTCGACGCTCGTTTCCGTCTATCGCGTTTAGAGATTTGCCAGGCGTGGCTGCTCTCGGTTTCACCGGGTTTACTGGGTATCATGTCTTCCTCAACTTCGGAGAACGATTCACAACAGCTGGCACAGCATCTCTGGTAATAGCCATCACCCCTGCCTTGATCGTTCTTCTGGCAGCCAGGTTTCTCAGAGAAAGGTTGACATCAACAAGGATCAGTGGAATCGCCCTGGCTTTTCTAGGACTCGCCGTGATGCTTCTCTTGAGAGAACATGGAAGAGGAGAATGGTCGGTGTCGCTGTCGATTGGTGGCGCACTGGTCGCTCCATCTGCTCTGCTGTCCGCAATGTACTCTGTGATTGGAAAGCCCTACCTACGGAGATATCCACCTCTTGTAGTTGTCTTCTATGCTCTCCTGTTCGGAACGCTTTTCACGTTTCCCCTAGTCCTTGCCGACGTATCTCAAATAGTATCTGAGACCTTGACTCTTTCACCTGTCGGCTGGTTTACGGTTTTCTTCCTAGGTGTCTTCTCAACTTTTGCGGGATACGGCCTCTGGTATCAGATCCTAAAAGCGACGGAGGCTTCTGCGGCCGGTGCCTATCTATACCTCGCGACGCTGGTTGCCATAGTAAGCGGTGTCGTCCTCTTGCAAGAGAGCCTAACGTCCCCTCTCCTAGTAGGCGGGTTGATGGTCATGTTAGGTGTTTACCTCGCTCAACGTCACTAACCTAGAATGCATTACTATTCGATCGTCCGGCTCCAAGATCGATCGACCACATGACATAAATGAAAGGCGATCGACCCCATTTGATTAAGTCGAGCCTCAGGTTTGCCCGGTCGAACCAGTCACTTGACGAGCCTGTAATATCTGTAGCCGAAGTCCGTTTCGGTTTCCCCGAGTCTATCCAGAGCGAACTCGTTTCGAGGGGCTTCAATTCCTTGGTGAGGGTCCAATCTTCCCTCATGGAGATCCTCGTATTCAGCGAGGGATATCTTACTTCGCCGGCTCAGGTCCTGCATCAAACTGAAACTGTCAACAATCTGCCGGTAGTCCGGCTGGACGATAAAGCTACAGACTATGGCGCTGCTGCCGCTGCCGTATGATCCTACAGCAAACCTCTTCCCGGCTAGGTCGTTTGCCTTTGCTTCAAACGAGCTCTCTACGCACATCCACAGTGACGCTGTGTAAGAGTTCCCTATGAGTTTCAGCGCCTCTAGGGAGTCTTTCACTTTCTTCTCGAACTCTGCTGTGAACTCAGGTGTCTTCGTAAACTTCTTCCTGAACTGTTTGTAAGGTTCACTGATATAGAACTCGATGTCGCTCATGCCTGTTCTATCGGGTTCAGGCCCAGTCTGCTCAATTATCCTTGTCCATCTTGGTAGGCCCCTCCAATCGTGTATCAGGAAGGACGCAAACGCCATCTCCACCATTTTCGGGAACGGGGAATGAAAGGCTATGCGGTCAACGTGGTCTATCATTCCTTCCCCGGCGGATAGCGATACTAGCCCAGAGCTCAGCATATTCTTTCTGAACGCATCGGCGGCAATCCGCATGTCCCTGAGATAGCAGCCGACCGAGTAGTGGCCATTGACCACGGCGGTTGTCCGCCCCACAGGCCTGAAGAAGTCTTGGTCATCCCTCGTACCGAAGCCACGGGAGTCTGGTTCATACACCATTAAACGCGGGTCTTCCTTCAGAAGCAGGGCGACCGCGGCAGCTCCCTGTGTAGGCTCACCCGATGATAGAAGATCATATTTCGCAATGTCGGTGGCGACCACGATGGCATGCTTGCCCCTGTTCCAGCCTGAGTTGATGAACGCTAGCCGATCAATCATGGCATACGTCGCGCCGACGCATGCGAACTTAGTCTCCGGAGCCCCAATGTGCTCAAAACTGCCATTGCCATATATTTGTTCCAACATACCTTGTACGTAGCATGAGATGGGTTTCGCTTCATCTAGGCCTGTCTCCGTTGCAACATGAATGAACCCGACATCCTTAGGCTCCAAGTCATTCTTTTGCATGAGCTTCAGCGCGGCCATAGCAGCCATCGTGGCAGCATCCTCATGGGCATCCGGAATAGACATCTTTTCTATGCCTATTCCTTTTGTGATCTTCTCGGGCGGGATGCCCCGTTCTTTTGCAAAATCAGTTGCATCGAGATAGAGCCTTGGAACATATGTTGCGATGTCGTCGATTCCCACTGTCCTAGCTACCATCATCCCCCACTCGATGCTCGAGATGGGTGCAAAAGAGGGATAAAAGTTCTGCTATCAAACGTCTCCTAATTGGGTTGAAAACGCTTGTAGAAGACTATCGCGAACGAGTAGATGAAGTTGAGCCAGCAGTCGAGAATGAATTCCGCTGACCCACGTTGCGTTTGTGGCCAGCCGTCCTCGATTCGTCGATCCTGTGTCGAGAAGCCTTGATTTCCATGCGGCGTGCAGTGTCGTGGGTAATACCAGTTGATCAACTTGAACGTTAATCTGACGGAATTGGTTTACATCTTAGGTCTGGGAATGAATATTCGAAGCCAACCGGCGAAGGTTAACGGAAGTCTTGTGTATCTCCGAGATCTTTGATATGATATAGCGGGAATTCAACGTCAGTCAAAATGGAAGATACTATCTGGGCGTTATACTAGCTGTCCTTCATCAGATCAATCGAATACATGTTGGTTGGACACGAAAACTATGTATACCAGAATGACGAGGG
>JBGVSY010000007.1:0-39163 GCA_041862235.1 Nitrososphaeria archaeon
TTGTTGGAAAAAGGTGACTTCGGGAGCGGAACCAGCAGCAGATCCACCAGGCTGATCCACGGGGGATTGAGGTATCTCAGATACTTCAAGCTTGGTCTGGTGTACGAGTCGAGCAAGGAGAGGGAAATATTGAGGGAGATAGCTCCCCACCTAGTTCACCCTCTCTCATTCGTGATTCCGGTGTACGAGAAGGGCCCCGATAGCATGCTGAAGATTCGGTTCGGCCTCTGGCTCTACGACATTCTGGCCCGGTTTCGGAACTTCAGGAGACACCGGGTGGTTAACCGCGACAAGGCCATCGAGATGGAGCCTGAGATGAGAAAGGACGCACTGAAGGGGGCAGCGATCTACTTTGACTCGAAGACGGATGACGCAAGGCTGACGCTGCTGACCGTCAAATCTGCTTTCAGGAGGGCGGCTGTAGTGGCGAACTACATCGAAGTAACCGACGTACTCAAGGAAGAAGGAAGGGCAGTGGGAGTGAGGGTAAGGGACAAGATGTCAGGTCAAGAGTTTGAAATGCGGGGAAGAATGCTGGTTAACGTCGCCGGCCCCTGGGTTGACGAAATCCGGAAGATGGACGACCCTACCGGCCAGAGGAAACTGAGACTGACAAAGGGCATACACCTCACGGTGATGCGGGAGAAGGTCGGCAACAACAACGCAGTAGTTGTGAATGCCCTGAAAGACCAGAGGAATCTCTTCGTCCTGCCGTTTGGAAGCCGCTCATTCATAGGCACAACCGACACGGACTTCGACGGAGACCCAGACCATGTCTACGCGGAGAGGGAAGAGGTCGATTATCTGCTAGAGACTGTCAACGAGTACTTTCCAGGTTGTAACTTGACCACTGAAGACGTGATCAGCGCCTCAGCCGCGCTTCGACCCCTGGTTGACGTCGAAGCAGCCTCAGAGTACGAGGCCTCTAGAGAATACAAAATCATGCAGAGCAACTCCGGATTGATAACGATGGCCGGGGGAAAGCTCACAGCCCATAGATCCATGGCGATGAAAGCTGTGGACTATGCCATCAAGAGACTCAAGAAACGGCACGGAACTCGCCCTGAGAAGGCCTGCGAGACAGACACGGTGCCGCTGGAAGGGGGAGCCATAGGGAACTTCGATTCCTACCTCAAGGAGGAGACTACGCGAGCCAGGAATGAGGCTGGCCTCGATGAAGAGACCGTCGCTCACCTCGTGGGAAGGTACGGATCCAACTACACAAAGCTTCTGGATATGTTGAAGGAGAAGCCCGAAATACGTCAGAGAATTGTGAACGATCTTCCCTACATCTGGGCCGAGCTTCCGTATGCCGTGGAACACGAGATGGCCATGACGCTGAGCGACTTCTTCTTCAGAAGAACACGCATCGGCTATGAGGATTGGAATCAAGGGATAGCTGTCTCGAGGCGGGTTGCCGAAGTCATGGCGATGCACCTCGGTTGGAGCACTCAGGACCTCAAGGAACAGATACGAGCCTACAAAAGGGAAGTGGACGAGGGCAGGAGGTTCAGGAGGGAGTAGACAGTTGCCAGGAAGACAGAGAGTGTTCCTCGTCGTCAACCCCAGGTCTGGGCGTCGTTTCGTCGAGAGGAACTGGCCTGGAATCGAGGAGAAACTGAAGAATGTGCTCGGCTCTTCGTTTGAGTACGAGTTCACGGAATGCCCGAACCATGCCACTGAGATGGCTCGTAGAGCACTGCGTGGGGGGTTCGGGGCGGTCGTCGCCGTTGGTGGTGATGGAACAATCAACGAGACCGTGAACGGTTTCTTCGAGGCAGGAAGCCCCGTGAATCCCGAAGCCGTCCTCGGCGTCTTAGCAGCAGGGACCGGAAGCGACCTGGCGAGAACCCTAGAGCTACCTGACGACATTGAGTTGGTCGTTCGAAAACTCGGCAGAAGAGACGTGAAAACAATCGATGTTGGGACAGCGGAATTCGCCACCGTAGAAGGTGAGAAGCTGAAGAGGCACTTCATCAACGTAGCCAACTTCGGATTAGTTGGCGACGTGATGAGGAGGGTGAACCGGTCGTCCAAGCCCTTAGGAGGTAACGTTGCATATCAATGGTCCACCATCGTCTCCCTCGCGAGGCACAAGAGCAACAGAGTCTCCATTCAAATAGACGACGGAGAGCCCACGGAGTCCCGCCTCCTGAACTTCATAGTGGCGAACGGCGCCTACTTCGGAAGCGGAATGAAATGCGCCCCGAACGCAAGTATCGACGACGGCCTATTCGAGACCATCCAGATCGACGACCTCGGCTTCTTCCAGGCCCTTGCGAACCTCCGCAGATTCACTAAAGGCGAACACCTAACTCATCCCAAGGTGAAATACGGCCGAGCAAGATCCGTCTCCGCGACCTCGGACGAAGAAGTGCTGGTGGAGATGGACGGCGAAGTTGTTGGCGTCCTCCCTGCTACATTCCGCATTATCCCGGATGCCATCAAGGTCCTTGCCTAGGGCCTCTCTGTGACGTGGATTTCGATAGATCGATCTGCCGAAGCATTTGGCTCGACGATGTAAAGCCATAATAAAGACGTTTTCGGAGGCTCCACCGAAATGAGCCCTGAGCCTAGCATGGTGACGCAAGTCTTGAAAGGAGAACACCGCGCAATAGCCAAAGCCATCTCAGCTGCGGAAAATGGGTCGCCAGAAGCCTCCACTATTCTGAAGGCACTCTACCCCCGCACAGGCAAGGCGCTTGTCGTTGGAATCACCGGGCCAACAGGGGCTGGGAAGAGCACATTGATCAGCCATTTGATATCAGAGCATAGAAGACGAGGACCAACCGTTGGCGTCATAGCGATCGATCCCTCCAGCCCCTTTTCCGGTGGAGCCATGCTGGGTGACAGAATAAGGATGCTTGGCCACAGCGAGGATCCCGGTGTTTACATAAGAAGCATGGCTTCGAGAGGTGTCTCAGGGGGAATCTCAGAAGCAACAAGAGACGCAGTCAGGGTCCTAGACGCAGCTGGCATCGATGTCATCTTCATCGAGACTCTGGGAGCAGGGCAGTCGGACGTTGAAGTGATCGAAGTCGCGAAACTCACCGTGGTGGTATTTACGCCGATGATGGGCGACGAGATACAAGCTCTAAAAGCCGGGATGATGGAGATAGGGGATATCTTCGTAGTCAACAAAGCCGACCTTCCGGGCGCCGACAGAACCGTCAACGACATCGAAAGCATGATTCCCGAAAGGGATGGTTGGAAGCCCGCGGTCATCAAGACGGTGGGCAGAACAGGTGAAGGCGTCCAGATGTTGATGGAATCCGTGCAGCAATTCGTCAGCTTCCTTGATCAGTCCGGCCACGGGACAAGGAGGGAACGAATGAAAGCAGAGAACGAGTTTAGGAAGGCGCTTGGACGAGAGGTGTCCGCCCTCGTTGTTCAGAAGCTGAGGGAAACCGGAAGCCTCCATAAAATCATCGAAAGCATTCGAAGGAAGGAGATCGACGCAGACACCGCAGCCAGCCGAGCTGTTCGCGATACACTCAAGTGAACTGGCCGGTGGACAAGAGGGCCGCCCCGTCTAGTTAGCACGCGTTCTCTACCCGCAATTCTTAACAGCCAGGATGAGTCGGCCTAGTGAAACCTCTGCCTCCAGATGAGATGAGATCCGGCGTGCCAGTACGTCAGACTTTGCCAAGCGGCTCAAGAGCGGAACAGATCTCACAGGATGCAGCGGTGATCCTGCCCCCTCCCCCTCGAACCATCGCTCAAAGGCTGATACCGCGCTCCAATACCTACCTGCTCTTCGGACCCGAGATCGCGCTTATCGACGCCGGAGCAAGCCTCAAGGACATAGACACGGCTTGCAGGGTATTCCAGCGAAGAATCGATGACCTGGGCCGCGTCATCCTGACCCACTACCACGTTGATCACAACTACTCGACCGGCGATATTCATAAGAAAACCGGGGCCGAGGTTACCATCCATGCAAGAGACCGGGAGTACGGCGAGAACCTTCCCAACATCTTAAAGTCGGTCGGGCTAGCTTCCAGTCGGAAGGCATCGACGTGGTATGCTCGATCCGTAGAGAGAATGGGATTCAAGCCCTACAAGGCGAACTCTATCTTCCGGGGCGGAGATAGGCTTCAAGCTGGAAACCGCACACTCCTGGTGAAACACACACCGGGGCACACACCGGGACACTCCATATTCTTGTTTGAGAATCAGTCCCGTGCCTTTACCGGAGACATAACCTTCTCTCATCTAGGCCCGTGGTATGGAACAAAGATTTCGGATCTGTCAAAGACAATGCGTTCCATCCAGGAGGTAATAGATATGGGCTTGTCCGCCGCGTTCCCCGGGCACGGCTGTGCCGTGCCTCGAAGGGTATCGGCTCGACTGGCCAGGTTCCTTCAAGTGATCTATGACAGAAACCGTCGAATAATGCGGGAGCTCTCGAGGAAAGAGATGACACTCGAAGAGATCAGCCGAATGCAGATAATAGTGGGTGGCCCACACGAGGTGACATCCTTCTGGGAAACCGAGGCTGTCAAGAAGCACCTCGAATTTCTCCGAGGGAAGGGCATGGTCGAGAGTCGGACGAGGAACTCCCAAGCTCTCTGGCGTCTCACCCCCGAGGGCCTAGAAGAGTTGAAGCCACGGCTACGATGAGATCGATCCATGCCGCAGGATCTTTACTGGTTCGAGTTCGCCCACACCTGCTTCATCGCTTGTTCGTAGACCTCAAGGTCTGACTCACTGAAGAGGACAAAGACGACGCTACACAACCCCTTGTTTGACTCAAGGAACTCCTTGACGGCCTCGAGGGCAACCTTACTGGCCTTGTCCACGGGGTAACCGTAGGCTCCTGTGCTGATGGATGGGAACGAGACAGATCTCAAGCTTCTATCAAGAGCGATCTTCAGAGAGTTCCTGTACGCGTTTGCCAGAAGCTCGGGTTCACCGCTGTCTCCGCCCTTCCAAACCGGGCCGACCGTGTGGATCACGAACCTTGCCCTGAGGTTGCCTCCCGCTGTTAGGACAGCTTGTCCCGTTGGAAGGCCCCTTGGGTGAATCGTCTCCCGAATTCTCCTGCACTCCTGCATAATCCTCGGTCCTCCCTTCCGATGAATCGCTCCGTCAACCCCTCCCCCTCCCATTAGACTCGAGTTGGCAGCGTTCACTAGAGCATCGGTCTCTTGATCGGTGATGTCCCCTTTCACAAGACTGACCGTAGTGTCTCCAGCCTTTCTTTCCAAGGGTCTCCACCCAATCTCTTGTTCCCGGAGAACGGAGGCATAAGTCTTCGGTGCCCACCCGTTGCTCTAGGCAAGATGGGAACGATCGATCGCGAATGAATGAGTTAAATCAAAGCACATCGAACACCACTACGAAGATCCCATGGTCAGAGTCAAGGTCTACCGAATCTCGAGCACAACTGATCCCGACACCAACCGTCCAGGCAAGATGATTGAGCTCGTAGAGACTAGAAAGGCCACGAGCCCTCCTGTCATCCCCGGCGAAGAGGCCAGAGCCGTTCAAGGGGTAGTAATGCAGCTGCGATCCATGGGTGTGTTCCCATGGGCTCGAGAGAGGGTTGTCCCGAAGCTGACCCTGTTCCTTACGGAGCAGGAGTATATGCTTCTGAACCTTAGGCTGGAGGTAAACGAGGTCTACGACCTGAAGTTCAAGGACGGCGCCATCCATTTTGAGGTGGCTTCAGAGTAGATGGGGGAATAGAAGCCCTGGCCTCTCCCACCCACCTTGGTGCTCCCCTACATCAGAAGGATGGTTGCACGGCATCCTACGCCGGATAGAGTTTTGATCTCCACAGTGACGGTCTGTGCGAGTGTAAAAACGCCTTCGGGCAGTTCCACTAGGATTTGTCCTCTGGCTCCTGGCCCTAGAGTCAAATAGGTTTGGGAATCGTCTGGGTTGAGTGGGCGCTCGCCTCCGTTGTTCACAACGACGACTTGTGTCGCGCCGCGAGGCTCGTTGAGGGGAACCCCGTTGAGCAATAAGTTCTGGATTGTGGCCGTGGCTTCACCTTCGTTCTTGACGCCTACAAACAGGCTGAAGCTTTCCGGGCCAGTGCTGCAGACCCAGACACCGCTAAGCCTCACAGCTTCGAAGGTGGTCATAGCTGCGGTCAAAGGCGCAACACACATCGTCACAAACAGCGAGAGAGCCGCTGTGATCGATGATACTACGAGAACACCCAGAGCCATCGAGACACCGATGCTGCATCTTCTACGCACAGCGCTTCCCTCTGGTCCGAAGCTGCACTGCGAGCACGGCTAGATAAGAGGAAGGGTTCAAGGTCTCTGCAACCTGAGAACCTCAGCGCCTCTTGAACATCTGGGCCTTAATCTTTCATGAACTCGATTTGTGGGCGACTTGTGAAAACGAGGAAAACGGCGACCACCAATGCCCTCTTACCGTGAGAACGCCTTGTGTAACTGTCAACCAGTACTAGCGTGCGAACGACACGCGTTGTGTGCGCCGCTGTGCACCTCGTGAAGCATATTCAAGAACCCTAGCGAGTCATCAGCCATGTGGAGGTTGTTGAAGAGAACATAGACCGCCTCCCTTTCGGGCTCGATCGATCCGAAGTGAAACGCGAAATGTTATGTGGAGATGACGGCGATTGGCCTAACGATGCCGATGGAGAGCGCGGGGAGAATGAGCTGTGAAGAGCTGCTGAAGGCGATAGCGGGACAGCTAAGGCTCCTCGAAGCCGGTCCACTCCAGACCATGACTCTGGAGCACCAGGAGATGCGAAAACAACTGGGATCCCTTCTCAAGACGCTCGATGGACTCGACAAGGGAGAAATCAGAAAGCGGCTGTCGGATTTCGTTTCAACCTGGGAGAACCATGTCGAGAAAGAGGAAGAGATATTGGCACCAGGACTTCTGATCATAAGGAAGTGCATCACCGGGTACCGGATCGATCGATCGGACCACTGAACACAGCATGGGGTTTGCGTGCTGTCTCATTTCAACTCGAATCTGGAGACGACGAGGCGCTGTATCTCTGAGGTTCCTTCTATGAGTGCGAGTGCTTTTGCGTCGCGCATGTGTCTCTCGACCGGGTGTTCACGCGAGAGACCGTAGCCGCCCAGTACCTGTACAGCTTCCAGTGCCGTCCGCATGGCTGCTTCGGAAGCGTAGAGCTTGGCCATCGCTGCTTCCCTCGTGAACTTGCCTCCCTTGTCGGCCAGGTTCGCGGCCCGATAGGTCAGAAGTCGAGCGGCGTCAACCTCGGTCGCCATGTCCGCGATCTTGAACTGTATGGCTTGGAGGGAGGCGATGGGCTGGCCGAATTGCACTCTCTCTTGGGCGTAGCTCTTGGCGGTTGCCAGCGCTGCCGAGGCGATCCCGACACCCATGGCTGCGGCGGCGATCCTGCCTCGGTCTAGTGAGGCGAGTGCCATCCGCATTCCCTCGCCGGGGGCGCCCAGCAGGTTCTCTCGGGGTATGTGGCAGGCATGGAAGACTAGTTCTCCGTTGGATGATGCTCGGAGGCCGACCTTGTCTTCCACGGTGCCGAAGCTGAAGCCCGCCGTGCCCTTCTCGACTATGAAGGCGCTGATCCCCTTTCCGCCTTTCGACCTATCGGTGGAAGCGAAGACTATGTAGGTCTCCGCCTGCCCGGCGTTGGTTATGAAGCACTTCGAACCATCGAGAACGTACTCGTCACCCTCCAAGACAGCTCGGGTTTGAAGGGAGGAGATGTCGGACCCTGCTCCGGGTTCCGTGAGGGCGAAGGCGCCGAGCTTTTCCCCCTTGGCTAGGGGTGTGAGATACAGATGCTTCTGCTCCTCTGTCCCGAACAGTTGTAGGGCGACAGCCGTCATGGTGTGCACTGCGCAGATGAAGCCTGTGTTGGCGCAGGCCCGTGTGAGCTCCTCAACAATGATGGCGTGGCTGAGGAAGCCGGACCGCGCTCCGCCGAAATCAGTTGATATGGGTATTCCAAGAAGGTTGTGTCGCGCAAGCTCCCTGACGTTCTCCCACGGAAACTCTCCCGTGCGATCGGTCTCGGCTGCTCTTGGAGCAATGAGCTTCTCCGCCAGCTCCCTCACTGTCTTCTGCATCAACCTCTGCTCTTCAGAAAGCTCGAAGTCCAAACCCGGAGCCTCCTAGACTGTGCAACTCTGTTAAGGCAATAAATCCATCGCCCCCCCGACTACCATCCCTCAGGCCCGAATTCATACCGTGTCCATGCCTGCTCTAGCGTTGGCCAGCGGTTTCTTGATCACGTCCTCCAGGACAGCGGTTCGATCGATCGATGGAAGAGTACCTTCACCAAAACCAGTCCAGGAGTTCCTTAGGACCAGGCACGTTCCGGCACCTTTTCGAAGAGAAGAACAAGTTGCTGATTCAGAAGGTCCAAAAAGGCGTGGGCAAGAACTGGCAGAGAATAGTCGATCGATCCCGCTCTCCAATTTATTGGATAGCTCCCTCAGAAATGTCTCAAGGTAAGGGGGTGCCTCAACACCCATCAAGCTCTCGAAGCACCAATTCGTTAACGGTGAAGCCGAGCCTCCTCCCCTTCCTTCGGAGGGTCGATAGATCTCAATCCGGCAAGATTTGGGCTTCCACCAACCAAGGGTCCCTACGGGGACCCGTGAAAGTGCGCCGGTCTATTGTCAACAAAATTTTTATGGATTATTGTCGCACGGTTGGTTCGATCGAAGTGTCGGAGAATAAATGTGAATGTTGTGGTCGCCCTCTTCCAACCGACACAATGGAACTATTGGATCTATTTAGAAAAGCGGATATTACATGGAGATCGATCGATCATTGCCCCGTTTGCAGTAGACCAATAGAATGGACCGCTCCATCCAAACGGAAGGACAAAGCCGAAAAGAAGGATTAGCTTTCGGACGATCGATCGAATCAGGGCGGCTTGCGACCAGTGAGGTGGAGGATCTCCTGTCTGACCATGAGGCCCTCCTTCGACAGGAAGGGCTTCAGGGAGTCGACGAGGCTCGTCCTCAGCTCGTCCCTCCGCGTCGGCGGCATCTCTGACAGCTCGAGCTCAGCTAGGCCTCCGGTGAACATGTAGTCTAGGAAGGATTCTATGTCGCGGTGGACCCGTTGAACGTAGGATATCGTTGCCTCCCTGTCAACGAAGCCGGCTGCCTCGAGGGCGTTGAGGGCGGCGAAGGGGTCTTTGAACCTGCTCCACATAGAATCCTGAAGACTACTGGCCTCCCTCGCCCTCCTCAGCCTGTCAGACGGCTCCTTCACCTTGTGCTTCGAGAAGACGGCATCCATGACGGTGAAGATTGGGCTCTCGCTGGGGCCTCAGTGGTTGTAGGTGAGCCTGCCGCCTGGCTTCAGTACCTTGTAGGCCTCCTTCAGGTCCTTCTCATAGTGGCAGGAGCAGCATAGGGAGAAGTTGCCTATGACTCGGTCGAAGGAACCTGCAGGTAGGTCCAAAGAACCCATGGACATCACCTTAAACTCAACGTTCTCTGCGCCAATCCCCCGAGCCTTCTCCTCAGCCACCGCCACAAGGCCGCTGGACACGTCTATGCCCAGAACGCAGCCATTCGAACCAGTTCTCTCCAAGGCCTTGAACGCGGCGATCCCCGTACCCGTGCCTAGGTCGAGGACCCTGAATCCCTCCCCGATCTCAGCCTTCGTAACCAGCCCCTCAGCCAGCGGCTCAAAAAACACGCCGTCGCAGCAATCATACGTTTCAGCGGTGCCGCTGAAGAGCCCAGCCAGAATCCTCTCAGCCTCCTCGATATCCACGCGCCAGCACCCACAACTTCTAGGCCAGATTCAGCCATCCCATCAGTAAAAAAGCCATGTCGCACTCTCCTCGCGGTCAATCGCTCGCTAGGTTTATGGATCGATCGATCTACGAGTAGCTCATCATCGTCTTCCAGACGTCGATCAGATCGAGTTCCCCCATCTTCTCCTTGGTCGGAACACCGTCGGCCGTCCACCCGCGCAGGGCATAATATTCGTCCAACATGGTGTCGAGCATCGCCTGGGTCACCCGCTCACCCATTGCACCGCCCGAGGGCAACGCTTCGTCCGTGAACCGTCCCGGCAGACTGTCGTCAGACCTCCTCGCTCCCTCCCGCACGTTGAAGGCTCTCGTCAGGTTCCAGATTCGTTCGCCAGTCTTGAGGTATTCGGGGTCTGTCAGCTCTAATCCCGTTGCAGCGTTCAGCAGCTCAACGAAGTCTGCGACACCCAGAGGCATGAAGTCACACAGGACCAAGGAGAAACACATCGCCCGCTCGTCCTGCGTCTCCTTCACGAACTGTGGCCGTCCCTCAAGGGAGAAGCGATCTCCCAGCCCTCCTTGGATCTCCGCTCTCACAGTCCAAGCCCTCTGGTGGCAGGCTCCCCGGTCAGACGTGGCGTACGCGAGCCCCATGCCGAAGGCCCCCCTCGGATCGTAGCCGGGTATCTCCATGCCCTTGACGTGCGGAGCGAACCCCTCAGATCCCTTCCCGATGATTTTCGCTGCTCTCTCCACACCTTCAGCCAAAACATCCCCGAGGCCTTCCCTCTCCCCAATCAGCCTCACCAACTCGAAGACCGAATCAGCCTCGCCGAAGGCAAGCCTTAGCCCCGCAGCTTGCTCTTCACTCAGAAGTTTCCTTTCACTGCACTCGATAGCGAAGGCGATAGCCGCGCCGGTTGAGATCGTGTCCAGTCCCAGGTCGTCGCACAGCAGGTTGGCATAGGCGACAGATTCAAGTGAACCGACGCCGCAGTTCGACCCCATCAAGGCCAAGGTCTCGTACTCCGGACCCACGAGCTCCATCTCTGGCTGTCCGGGTACGGAGAATCGGCTGTGTTTCCAGCAGGGGAGAATGCAGTTGAAGCATGCCCCATCCTTCACGACGATCCTGTCCCGCATCGTCTCCCCCGATATCGCCTCGGCATGCTCGAAGACCCCGGACTGGAAGTTCCGGGTCGGCAGCAAACCCGCCTCGTTGACAGGGTTGACCCAAATGGGGGTCCCATACTTCCTCCTCAGGGGAGTGAAGTGATGACCCCTGATCACCTCCCTCGCCTTCCTGCAAGCCTCCTTGAACCCCTCAGGATCTTGGTACCTAACCTTCTTGGTGCCCTTCACAGCCAGGGCCTTTAACCTCTTAGACCCCATGACCGCTCCTGCCCCTCCCCTCCCAGCCTGCCTGAAGAGGTCGAAGGTAATGCAGGCGTATCTCACGAGCCTTTCCCCGGCTGGCCCGATGGAACCGACCTTGAACTCCTTCCCAAGCCTGGCCTTCAGTGTCCTCTCCGTCTCAAGGCATCCCCTGCCCCAGAGGTCTTCGGCTGGAGCTATCTCCACCTGGTCGTCCTCGACCTTGAGGAACACCGGTGCTTCTGCCGCGCCGCGGACCAAGATGCAGTCGAAGCCCGCATGCTTGATCTGAGCTCCAACAAAGCCCCCCACCTGAGAGTCAAGAAAGAGGCCCGTAAGCGGAGACTTTGTCACAACCGCCCAGCGGCCTGAGGAGGGAGCCGCTGTGCCTGTGAGGGGACCAGTAGAAAAGACGAGGAGATTCTCGGGGCTTAATGGATCTAGATTTGGCTTCAACTCATCATAGATGATCTTGGCCCCTAGCCCCTTGCCCCCTATGAAGAGCCTCTCAGTGCTCTCGTCGAGCCGCCGCGTCTTCACTGCCTTGTTGGTTAGATCGATGTCAAGAAGCGTGTTTTGATACCCGACCTTCATCTATCTACCACCAGTCATCATCCTAAGTGTCACTGGTGAACGCTTTCTAGCCTGTTGATGGCCAGCAGGTCGCTCAAGAGGGCGAACCCGGCTGATCCACCTCCGGCACCAGGCCCTATGACCGTCACGTCCTTCTGCACATCGCTGGAGAAAGTGATCGCGTTCAGGACCCCGCCGACGTTTGACAAGGGGTCAGAGACCAGAATCCTCTCCGGCTTCACGCTTGCCAGGACCGTCCCATCTTCTCTCCAGGCTTTCGCTATCAGCTTGATCTTCATCCCTGCCTGTCTTGCTTCGTCGATGTCCCTCGTGGAGACCTCGGTTATCCCCTCTCTCTCGACCCGAGAGACATCGACATTCCCATCCATCAGGACGTTGGCAAGAATCGTCACCTTGGCCGCCGGGTCCCAGGCCTCTACATCGGCAGTTGGGTCTGCCTCGGCATACCCCAGCTCCTGCGCTTTCTTCAACGCCACTTCATAGGACACGCCTTCCTCCATGCAGGTAAGAATGTAGTTCGTTGTGCCGTTCAGGATTCCTCTGATGACAGCAAAGCCAGCTCCTGCAAGAGCCTCACATCCAAGGTTCAGCGCTGGGGTGCCGCTGAGCACCGTGGCTTCGAAGCGCAGCATCACTCTCCTCTCCTTCGCAAGATCGACGAGCTCCCGGTATCGAAGCGCTATCGGGCCCTTGTTCGACGTGACGACGTGCTTTCCCTTCTCCAGCGCGGTTCGAATATGTGTCAAGCCAGGCTCCCCGTCCTTCAGGTTCGTCCAAGTTGCCTCCACGACTACGTCGCAATTTGTCTTCAGAATGGAGTCTAGCGCAGAAAGCCCCTTGACACCACCCGAATAGCTGGACAGCGACTTCTTCCCTTTGGCTAGCCTTAGAAGTTCGCCTAGATCGAGTCCGTCTCTATCGTAGACCGCCCCCAACTTCAGGTCGGACACTGCCACGACCTCATACTCGAACGCGTCACGTGCCCGCAAGTCACTCCTCTTCGAATCAAGCAGATGAGCCAAACCTTGACCTACTACGCCGAAACCGATGAAGGCCAGATTATACCTCATGTCTCTTCAGCGAGCCTCTCTCACTCTTGTTTGACTAAAGAGTCTTCCAGCCCGTCGTTCAATCGTACTGAGGAGCCAGCAGAGCTAGGCAGGTAGGGTGATGACGCCCTCCATCACGAGCGCTGCTTCGCCACCCACCCTAACCATCTTTGGAACTCCTTCGACAACGTCGACTTCCACGTAGATCCTGCTAGGCCGCCCCATCTCATACCCCTGCTCGATCACGAACTTGGAGGGACGCTTCCCTGGAAGAACTTTCCACTTAAGAAGGTAGGCTCCCAAGCCTCCGGCTGCGCTCCCGGTTGCAGGGTCTTCAAAGACTCCTGCTTCAGGGCTGTAGTAACGGACGTGGACGGATGCCTCGGATGTGAGGGTCTCCAGGGTGAAGAGAGAGCAGCCAAAGAACCCAAACTCCTTCTCGAAGGCGTTCAACACGCTGAGGTCTGGCCGCGAGTGCTTCACGGCTTTGAGTGTTGCAACGGGGACCATCAACTGTTTGATCCCGGTGGAAACGATCTGAGGGGACAGCCCGGTCTCCTCTATATCGCGGATCGTAACCCCTGCGGCGGCCGCGATCTTTCGGACGCCCTTGAAGAGCCTCCCGAACCTTGGCTTCGCCTGCTCCATGACTATCCTTTCTATCTCTCCTCCTCTGCGGTGGATATACAGGGGCAGAACCCCGATCTCCAATTGCTGATGCACTGTTGTCGATGAGCCTCTCAGGGGGAGGACGCCTTCCTCTGCCAGGACATAGGCGGTTCCGATGGATGGATGCCCGGCGAAGGGAATCTCCATGGAGGGTGTGAAGATCCGCACCCTGTAGTCCGCTTTCGGCTTCGATGCAGGGAGCACAAACGTCGTCTCGGATAGGTTGAACTCCTTGGCGATCATCTGCATTTCTTTCTTGCTCAGCGCTTGGGCGTCGAGGACCACTGCCAGAGGGTTTCCCGCTAGCGGTTTGTCGGTGAATACATCAACCTGCTTGAAGCGGTATCTACGCACAGCCGATCGCTGTCCATTCGGCCCCTGACTATATTAATCGGTCGGCATCCTCCGTGTTCACTTCTTGCGCAAAAGAGAAATAACTGAAGGGCGAGGCCTCATCGGGACCGGTGCATGAGCAGAACTGAAGGAGAAGACAAGGTCATCACATTGGAGGAGGCCGTTGCGAAGGTGCACGACGGCGCGCACCTCTTTTGG
Organism: Nitrososphaeria archaeon; assembly: GCA_041862235.1. Taxonomy (GTDB): domain Archaea; phylum Thermoproteota; class Nitrososphaeria_A; order Caldarchaeales; family JAVZCJ01; genus JBGVSY01. The sequence continues at coordinate 13,939 of JBGVSY010000007.1, forward strand.
GGAGGGTTCGGGGTTCAGAGGCCTCCCATGGCGTTCGCCCACGAGCTTGTGCGTCAGCGGAAACGCAACCTCACTCTATACACCTGTGGCTCCGAGATAGACTTCGACATACTGGCGGGTGCAGGTGTGGCCAAAAGGTTCGAGGTCGCATATTTTGCCTTGGAGGTCCATGGCTTGGCGCCGAACCTCAGGCGAAGGGCGAAAGAAGGTCTGGTGGAGATCGAAGACTACTCCAACCTAGCCATGGCGATGCGCTTCTTGGGGGGTGCCCTCGGCGTCCCCTTTATGCCGATAAAGACGATGCTTGGGACAGATCTTGTCAAGAGGTATCGCTTCAGAAAAGACAAGGCGAAGGTAATCGACTGTCCTTTCACCGGGGAGAAGGTCTGCCTGGTACCGTCTGCGAACCCAGACTTCAGCGTGATCCACGTTCAGAGAGCGGATAGAGAAGGCAATAGCCAGATCGATGGAATAAAAGGTGAAGACGTCGAGGGGGCGAGAGCGGGGAAGAAGGTGATCGTGCTGGCTGAGCAGATCGTCAGCAGCGAATTGACCCGCAGCCACCCCGACCTGAATGCGATCCCAGGCATTTACGTGGACTCTGTGGCGGAGTGTGCTTGGGGTTCTTATCCTATGATGGTTTACAACTGCTACGACTACGACATTGAACACATCAGAATGTACACACAACAATGCAAAACGGAAGATGGGTGGCAGAATTACCTTCAAGAATGGATACTGGATGTGGACTACAAGGGATTCCTGAAGAAGATCGGCATGGATAGAATGCTGAAACTGAGGGCTAGGCCCGGCTACGGCTACTAAGGAGGCGGTGTGGATGAACAAGGAATCTGCAAGAAAGAACTCGCTAGGGTATTCCCCCTTGGAGATGATGGCTATCTGCGGAGCGAGAGCCATCAAGGACGGGGAGATGGTCTTCGCGGGCACAGGTCTGCCGATGCTCTCAGCTGCCCTCGCACAGAAAACACATGCGCCTCGTGCCAAGGCAGCCTATGAGGGGGGATTCATCGATCCGCGGAACGTAGACCTCGCCTTCTCTGTCGCGGACTCCAGATTGCACTACCAGGCAGCGGCGGCGATAGGACTTATCGAGACACTAGGAGTGCTCCTTCAGGGCGGAAGAATAGATGTCGGCTTCGTGGGGGCTGCCCAGATCGACGAGTACGGCAACATAAACACGACACTCATCGGCGACTTCGAGCGCCCAACGGTGAGGCTTCCCGGGAGCGGCGGCGGAAATGACATCGTCTCCTGTGCAAAGCGCGTCGTCGTGATAATGACGCAGGACAAGAGAAAATTCGTCAAGAAACTGGACTACCTCACCAGCCCCGGCTTCATAGACGGGCCGGGGGCAAGGGAGAGAGAGGGCCTCAAAGGAGGTGGACCTGCAGTCGTGATCACCGATCTGTGCCAAATGGATTTCGACGAGAAGACGAAAAGGGTAAGGTTGAAGAGTGTGCACCCAGGTGTAACGGTGGAGCAGGTTTCGGATAACGTTGGCTTCGACCTAATCGTTCCAGGGGACGTTCCCGTAACCCCACCACCCACCGAGGGAGAGCTGGCGGTTCTAAGATCGCTCGACCCGAAAGGAATGTACCTAGGGAAGGCCAGATAGCATAGCTATCGGTCGATCACCCACCTAGCGATCCGGTCACGCCGTGACCGGAGATCTCGAAATCGCTCAGCCCTCTTGCCAATCAAAAGTTAATCTAATCGTTTCTTGTCCGTCGCGGGGAAGGCGGAGTCCCTTGCAGAATGAGACGATGAAACAGATCGACAGCTTCTTCAATCCAAAGTCTGTAGCTGTGGTCGGAGCCTCCCGCAAAACCTTCAAGGCTGGCGCCGTCATTTTCCGGAACTTCTACATAAACCGCAACCGCGGTCTCTTCAAAGGCGAGCTATACCCGGTGAACCCCTCCGAGGAGGAGATACTGGGATTGAAATCCTACCGAACGCTCAGGGACATTCCTGGAGAAGTGGAGACAGCTGTCATCGTAATTCCGGCGGCGGCTGTTCCCCAAGCAATGGAAGACGCGGCGGCTAAGGGCGTGAAGGCTGTCACCATCATCTCCGCAGGCTTCGGTGAGATAGGGAACCACGAGCTGGAGCGGAGGGTGAAGGAGATAGCCTTGAACGCTGGGATTAGGGTGCTCGGACCGAACTGCCTGGGAGTCTATGATGCACGCACCGGCGTAGACATGCTCTTCCTTCCAGAGACGAAGGTTCTTCTCTCCGGGGAGGAGGTTGTGGCGACTCCGAGGCCGATGCCTGGGAACATCTCTCTCATAAGTCAAAGCGGCGCCTTCGGAGCGGCGGCCCTCGACTACATGGCCGGAAACGAGCTCGGCGTCGACAAATTCGCAAGCTTCGGGAACAAGATAGACATCAGCGAGCCGGATATGCTCGAGTACTTCTCCCACGAAAAAGAGACAACTGTGATCCTTCTCTACGCAGAGAGCATAGAGAAGGGAAGAGAGTTTCTCCAAGTCGCCAAGAGAGTCTCCCGCAAGAAGCCCATCGTCGCCCTCAAGTCAGGCAGGACAGCCTCAGGGGCACGCGCAGCCGTATCTCACACTGGAGCCTTGGCCGGCTCCGATCAGATCTACGACGCCGCCTTCCGTCAGGCAGGCGTGGTCCGAGCCAAGAGCATGGAGAGCTTCTTTGACATAGCCAAGGCCTTGGCCTTTCAGCCGCCGGCCGCCGGCCGCATGGTGGTGGTGTTGACCGATGGAGGAGGAGCGGGCGTCATGACCGTTGATGAGTGTGAATCGCTCGGAATAGAGATCAAGAATCTTCCAGAAGACCTTACGATAAAGTTCGAAGAGATGAAGAGGGATGGGACGCTCCCCAGCTTCGCCACCAACGTTAACCCCATCGACTTAACAGGCTCAGTCACATCCGAGATGTTCGAGAAAAGCGTAGAGGTCCTTCTCGAACACCCCCAAGTCCACGGGGTGATACTCATAGGTCTTCATCACGCACCCTCTTTGAGAGAGGACTTCGTCGACCGCGTCCACAGCGTCTGGAAGAAACACAGGAAGCCTCTGGTTTTCTGCGACATAGGCGAGACGGAGATGGCGAGAGAGCTGAGAAGGAGGTTCGAAAAACTCGGCGTCCCCTCGTACCCATCGCCTGAGAGAGCGGCAGCAGCCATGGCTGGGCTTGTACAGTACGGGGTCTTTCTAAGCGACGAGAAGTGCCTTGAGGCCTACCTTGAGAAGCATTGACCTAGGCGTGCCGGAGGGGTCCGAGGGCCTTCTCCACCGCCTGCACAGGGTGCCCCCCGGAGACGAACTCCACAACCCTCTGCAGATCTGAGCTAAGCGGACGATCCTCCAGCAAGGTGGGCACGATTTTTCGTATTTCTTTGTAGGCGATGCTGGTTCCCCGGCCCATTTTCGACGGGTCTCTGAACTCAACTCCCTGAGCTGCGCTCAGCAACTCCACCGAGATTATGCGCATCAGGTTCTCGATCACCGATCTGGTTCTACGGGCTGCGTACCAACCCATGCTCACCACGTCCTGGTTGTTCGCGTTCGTCGGTATGGAATCGATGCTCACTGGCGTCGACAGGTTTTTGCACTCTGCTACCAGAGACGTAGCTACGTACTGTAGGCCCATTAAGCCGCTGTTCACGCCGGGTTGTTCGTGAACGAGAAACTCCGGGAGCCCTTCGCTCAGCGATCGATCTAACAGCCTTGCAAGCCTCCTCTCTGAAATCACCCCTAGCTCTGTGGCGGCGATAGCGAGCACGTCCATGGCGAGCGCCACATGCTGTCCGAGGAAGTTGCCTCCATGGAGAACTCTCCCGTCTTCAGTCATTATAGGATTGTCCGTGACCGAATTCATCTCTGTCTCAACTATCTTTCTCACGAATCGAAGGGCGTCGCGGCACGCCCCAGCCACCTGAGGTGAGCATCGAAGAGAGTAGGAATCCTGGATCCTCCTCTGCTCTACAGCGCTTTCCCCGACGATCTTCTCTCGGGTCTTGACCAATCGACTGCCTCTGAGGAGCTTCCTCATGTTTGCTGCACTCTCAATCTGACCTGGGTGCGGCTTCAAGCGATGGATTTGAGCATCCAGAGCGTCGACGATTCCTGTGAGCGCCTCCATCGAGAGGGCCGCAGCGATTTCATAGGTTTTGACAAGGTTCCCCATGTCGTGGATGGCGAGGGCTGCCACGGCGGTCGTGGCCGAGGTGCCGTTGATCATCGCGAGCCCCTCCTTGTAGCTTGGAGTCCAAGCATCCACCCCTGCTTCCTTAAGAGCAGACGATGACCTCTTCACCCGCCCATTGAACTCACACTCTCCCTTCCCCATCATCGCAAGAGCCACATGTGCCAAGGGAACCAAGTCACCACTTGCGCCGACGGATCCGATCTCCGGAATTCTGGGATGTATCCGCCTGTTCACCATATCGATGAGCGTCTTGATCGTGCCTGGCCTGACTCCTGAGTTCCCTCTTGCAAGAACGTTCGCTCTCAGAAGCATCGTTGCTCTCACGGCGTCTGTTGGGAGAAAGTCTCCCACTCCTGAGGAGTGGCTCAGAATAATGTTCTTCTGCAGCTCGAGTATGTTCTCGGGTGCTATAATCGTGTTGCACATCGGACCAAAGCCGGTGTCGATTCCGTAGACAATCCTTCTCTCCGAAACCAGTTTCTCAACCAGAGATCTGGCTCTCTCAACTTTCCTCAACGCCGAAGTGGCCGCTCTGACTTTGATTTCTTTGCGAGCCACGGACACCAGCTCTTCCACAGTCAGGCTGCAACCATCTAGGACAATTTCTTTCAGCCGAATTCACCTCTTGAGAAAGATCGACTCCCCGCCGCCATCTAGACGACTATTTGCCAGTCGATAGATAACCCACATTATTCCTCTCATCCCGCTTTCATTTTCCAATTCCGCTCGACCGACCTCTGCCCTTGCTCATCTAAGGTGTATTTCAAGCCTTCTCACCTTCGGCCGATTGAACTGATTCCCCCACAAAAACTCAAGTCTAGGGTTTCAATCGATCGATCGCATACAATGTAGATCAGGCTTCGGCAGAACCATCAGACTCGCCACATCTCGAATTGAGCATGTACCTTTCCAGCAACAGACAATGATAGCTTCCCTTTTCCATCGTGGATATCACGATCGATACATCGAGCCTGAACAGGCCTTGACGGCAAGGCTTTTCTAGGCGGCAAAGAGATTCTGTCGCGATATTCAAGTGAAACTTAGGAACAAGGTGCTGTTCGCCGCCATGGTGCTCCTATGGGCACCAAACTGGTCGATTATGAAGATGGGTCTGAATGTGTCACCGCCGTTTGCCTTCACTTCCCACCTCTATCTCCTCGCATCAATATTCCTCCTTCCGCTATGTATAACATCCAGGCCGAGGATCGATCGACGAGATTCGAAAACAATCATTGGGATAATTCTGTACGGCTTGATTTCAACACTCGGCTACTCTGCAATGACTCTCGGATTGCGGTTGCAGACCAGCGGGATTGGAGCTGTTCTGGCATATACACAGCCGATAATGATCTTCATCTTGGCTGTAGCTTTCCTTGATGAATCATTCTCAGTTTATAGGCTCCTCGGGGTGCTACTTGGCTTCTCAGGAGTTGCACTCCTCTCTCTTGCAGATACCGACCCGATTCTGTCATGGGGTTCTATTCTCATTTTGATATACGCTCTCTGTGGGGCGATCGGAGCAGTCTACTACAAGCTGAAGCTCCAAAGCGTGCGGCCTTCATTCGCCAACCTAGTCCACGCATCCATGATGTTCCTCACACTATGTGCATTGAGCTTGGTCACTGAACCGGCATTCCAGGCTTGGGACTGGACTTACTTGGCGATAGTGGCGTTCTCTGGGGTCGGGGCTTATGGGATCGGGGTAACAATTTGGCTATTTCTCTTGAGGGAGGAAGAGGCGACCTCCCTTTCCGCTTCAATCCTAATCGTTCCGGTGATAGCGTTGTTTTTCGGATGGCTGGTTCTGAGCGAAGTCCTGAGTCTGAGATCACTGGTGGCCTCGGCACTTGTTCTAGCGGGAGTATACTTGGTTGTCCGTTACAACCGAAAGCAGAAACAGGAGAGAAATGCAGGCGGCTAACAAAGGCAGCTGGTCAAATGACGAGCAATATCCGATCGATCGGTTTCAGTGTCCTCTCAAGTCACCGAGTCTAGGAGTTTCAGTAGGTCAACTACTTCGATCTTTGAACCCGCATCTTTCGCAGCGTCCCTGAAGTTCAAATAGCAGAAGGGACAGGCGGTTACAAGCTCGTCTGCTCCAACATCCTCGGCTTCCTTGATCCTTTCCTTGGCTGCCTCCAACGCCAGATTCGAGTAGCCGGATTTCACTCCCCCGCCTGCGCCGCAACACCAGGAGTCCTCTCCGATTCGATACATCTCTCTGAACTCCACCCCGGGAATCGAGGTCAGCACCTTCCTCGGTATTGAGAACCACTCGTCTCGGAACTGCCTGTATTGTTTCCGATCCATCATCTCCCTTGCGTGAAGGGTGATGTGTCGACCCATATGACACGGATCGTGCCATGTCACCTCCTTTTCATAGCGTCCCTTGAACTTCAGATCGCCTTTCTCGATCTTATCGTGAACGTACTCGGTGACATGCTTCACGGTGAACGGGAGCTCACCCACATACTGAGGGTAGTCCACCTTGAAGGTTCTGTAGCAGCCGGCGCAGCTGAACACCAGCTCCTTGACTCCGGCCTCCTTGAACAGATCCAGGTTGCTTCTGATGAGCTTCTCAGCCCGCCTTCTCTGACCGGTCCTGAGAAGGGGAGATCCGCAGCACACCTCGTCCTCGAAGATGGTGAAGTTCTCTCCCAGCTTGTCCAGCAGGCTTGCGGTGGCCGAGGCGATGTCCGATAGACGATAGGAGCCTGTGCAGCCGACGAAGTATCCGACATCAGCCTTCTTGTTCTTCTCTCCGTCAAACCACTTCGTTCTGTTCTCGTGTGGCTCCCTGTATGGGTTGTTGTTCTGCTCGATCGACTCCGTGAAGAGCTGGTGCCGTTCCTGAAGAGGCAAGCCCTTCTCTACGTATTCGGCTCTTGCCTCCTCTACTATCTTCGTCGTGGGTATAAGGTTGTCACACTGCACCTCGCAGTTGCCGCAAACGGGACACTGGAAGAGAATATCTCTCTCTTCCTCGGTCAGCTGCAGGTTGTTCTCCATGATCGCTCTGATGATCCAGAGTTTGCCTGAACCCCAGTAGGCCTCCCACTCGTTCAGGTTTCCAGCAGGACATCCGTGTACCATCCCCCAGTAGTCGCCGTATCCGCTTTTGTTGGGTTCACCCGAGTAGGCAAACCTACACGCTTTGCAGTGAATGCATCGGTAGATGTCTCTCTTGTACTTCTTCAGATCAGCCATGTCGTTTCCCTCTAGGGCAGACCCAGCCTCCCCGGATGCATGATGCCATTCGGGTCCAAAACTTTCTTTATCCTCCTCAGCAGATCGAAGTACTCTGGAGCGTTCTTGGCCGCAAGCGGTGCGTGCACCGTTGGGTCTGGCCTGTAGTTCAGCCAGCCCCTGTCGTAGAAGATCTGGCTCGTCTCCTTGTTAAACATCCGCATCTTCTCGACCGACGATTCGTCGGTCGGATCGTAGCAGACTATGGGCATGCAGATCGCCTGCCTGCCATTGTCTATCGCCGCCACCCAGAGGACGGGAGGTATGTCGTAGGCGTTCATCTTGTCCTCTGCCACTCGGCAGAACTCCGCTGCGTCCCTCCAGGGTGTGTACCATGTTATGAACAGATAGGAACCCTTGAACAAGGCATACGGTATCGCGATCTTGTTCGGCTTCAAGAGCCTGCTTGCCTTCTGCCTTGGGTGAAGCTCCCACTCCTCAACCTTGACCCCGGAGTTCCGCTGTTCACGCATGACCTCTCTCACAAGGTTTCTTCGGTAGTTCAGGTCAGCTTCATCTCTTCCCCAGAGTTCGAAGTTGATGAACCAGTCGGGGACCCCCGACTTCTTCGTCATTTCGAGATCTATCTTTTCTTCAGGGCCGAGTCGAGTGGGGACGAGCCACCAGTTCCCCCCCTGAGCCATAACCGAGACCTCCTTCTTGAGAACCTCCAGAGAGGCATTCACCATGTCTTCTGGTGAGTCGAAGCCAAAGGCCACGATGTCTTTGTGCTCGCTGTGAGACAGGATCTTGACAGCCATTTTTGTGACGACCCCCATCGAGCCCTGAGCACCTAGGAAGAGCCCTCCTATGTCGGGGCCTGGCCCCCACTTGTAGAAGGGCTTCGCCTTCTTCAGAGCCCAAGAACCCGTTCTCAGAACCGCCCCGGAGGGAAGGACGACCTCCATGCCTAGCACGAGGTCCGCCTGCGGTCCGTACAAGGTCGTTGCTAACGTGAAGCCTCTCTCCAGAGCGTCGCCAACCACGGTGGCAGCGGGTGGTGCTCCATCTGGTATGGGTGGAGCCCAGTCGGGGTGGTTTCTTCGGAAGTGAGCCCACACCCTCCCAGTTGTCACTCCCGGTTCCACAACCATGTACCTCGCGTCGAGATCGATGTCCAAGATGTTGTCCATCCTGGTTAGGTCAAGGAGGATGCCCCCGGGCTTGACAGCAGGAAGAGAGAACCCTCCACTTAGTCCGCCGGAAAGCGGGGTGACCGGGATCTTCTTCTCATTGGCGAGTTGGAGAACCTTCCTGACCTCCTCAACGTCTCGAGGCCTAACCACCACCTGGGGCAGCTCCGCGTCTATCCCCATGATTCCCTTCGAGAGATACGAAGCGAGGATGGCTTTTCTATCCGTAACGTAATCCTCACCCACGATCCCAGCCAACTGGGATACAACCTCACTGGTAACACTGTTGTACATCAAATCACATCGCAGAAGCTTAGCCTCGGCGCCCCAAGGCTTTCTGTTTCTTCATAAACATTTTCCCGTTCAAAAAACGGGCGGTTCGCGAACTTCCTTCAGGCCTTCGGTGCCAAGGCTTCTCCCCACAGGTTCAATCCAGGAGATTCTGGATCTCTGCAGTTGCCTTGTAGCGTTCATAGGCATATGGCTTTCTCAGGTCTAAGACGTTGATGGACTTCAGCGCGAATTTTGAAAGCTTACCCGAAGCAACAAGCTGCACCTCAGGAGTGATCGACATCACGGCTTGAAGATCCTTCGCAAGTTTTTCCCTCAGCCCTTCCAAGTCCCGCCACCCCTTTTCATACTCAACCTTCACAACACACCTGTCCAAGATCTCCTTCTGGTCCTTCTGAACAATCACCAGAAACCTGCCGGTGGTCCCACGCGTCCCGCTCACGGTCTGCGACAACGCGCTCGGGTAGATTGCAAGGCCTTTAACCTTGAGCATCTCATCCGTGCGGCCGATGAGCCCTCCTATCCTTGTGTGGGTCCTTCCGCAGACGCAGCCCTCCTGGTTGAAACACGCAACGTCGCACGTGTCGTACCTTAGAAGGGGCATCGCTTCTCGATCCAAATGAGTGACAACGATCTTCCCCTCTTCCCCCGCGCTGACCGGCTCCTCGGTGGACGGATCGAGGAACTCATAGAGGTAGAAGTCCTCAGCCAAGTGAAGACCGGCTTGACGTAGACATTCTCCGCCCGTCCAACCCACCTCAACAAGGCCCATTATGTCGTAGGCTCTCGCTCTCCAAAGCTTCTCTATGCGTTGTCTCACAGCCGGTATGCTGCCTCCAGGTTCTCCCGCCAACAGTAGCTTGTTGATCTTGAGGTCTCTTCCTGGCTCATAACCATCCTCCCTAGCCCTGTCGATTACGTTGATGGCATATGACGGCGTCGCGGAGAAAACGGTGACATCCAGACGCTTCATGGCCTGAATCTGGAGAGGGGTGTTTCCCACATGCGAGATCAACATCACGCTGGGTGCGTAAGGCATCCCCCCGCCAAACTCAAGAGTCGAGCCGCAAACGAACCAGAAGGAGTAGTTGAACGCGTTCTGTATGATTTCTCCCGGCCTCACACCCGCAGCAACGAAGCCTCTTTGGCAGAGATCGCCGCCGTGATACATGCTACAGTCATGCTCAGTTAGGGGAACGACGACGGGCGTTCCTGTCGTGCCGCTAGTCGCGATCGAGGTCGCGACAAGGCGATGAGAAACGCAGAGAAGCTCCTCATACGGCGCGAGCCCCTTGGCGAGACAATTCCCCTGACTTCTTCTCAGCTCCTCCTTTCGAGTAACCGGGATCTTGCTAAGGTCCTCCCGCCCCCTGAAGTCAGTGGGGTGCAGTCTAAGCTCCCTCATCTTTCGCCTGTAGAAAGCGCTGTTGTTCCAGACGTACCTGATAATACTCCTGATCTTTTTGTCCTGAAGAAGCAGTAGCTCCCGTCTCGGAAGGGTCTCTATCTTCTCATCCCAGTACTTCCTCCTGTGCCACTCAGCGCTCATTTTGGCTCCCCTCGAGATGAATCGACATGTAGGCCTTCTAGATGCTGCTGATGCCAGATCACTCGTTCTTGCTGAGCTCCTCTAGCGTGGTCGAGAATTCTATAGGCCCGGTGGATGAAGTCAGGCATCTCTTTCTGCGTTCTCGCTTCCGCAACCACCTTCACGCCGAGCCTTCTGGTTGCAGTTTTCTGAAACCTCTCAACCAAAGACCGGCGAGGGCGTCCCGTGGGCTGGATCCAGACCGTCAGTTCACGCTTCCGCCCTCGGCCCTTCTGGACTACGCGAAAGTTGCCGGTCAGCTCTCGGTTTTCGTTCACGATCTCCTCGACCTGGCTGGGGAAGATCTCCAGTTCCCCAACGGTTACACTCTCGTCCAGCCTCCCCTTGATGGCTCGCAGCCTGAGGTGAGTTCTGCCGCAGCTGCACTTGTCCTCCTCGATGCTGGTGATGTCTGCTGTTCTGTAGCGGAGGAGGGGTTGGCCCTCTAGATCGAGGGTTGTGACAACGAGCTCTCCCTCTTCCCCGACGCCCTTCGCCTCACCGGACGTGGGGTCGACCACCTCGTAGATGACGTTGTCCTCGAATCCATGAAGCCCCTGGTGCTCCCCGCATTCAAAACCCAAAAAGCCAGCCTCCATCTGTCCATACACGTCGAAGACATCCAGATGCTCGGAGCTGACGCTTGACCAAAGGTCTCTGATCGTCCGCCTCTTCGAGGACACTGAGTACCCTGTTTCCCCCCATCCGAAGATCGTTTTCACGGGAAAGCGGCTCCCCTCTCTCCTCAGCAGGCCCGCCATGTAGGTGGCGTAGCTGGGGCTTGCGAAAATATGGTTGGGGGGCACTGCCGGCATGATGAACCGACACGTCCTGAGGCTTCGGCCGACGCCGACCTGAATGGCTTCTGCACCCACGTCCGCGGCGGCTCTCGTCATGTAGACGAAGACAGGGTTGAGCCTTGGATCGTCCATCACATACAGCCTGTCACCGGGATTTACGCCGACAGAGATCATGCCGCGAGAGGTCCTGTCGGAGAGGTTTCTGAGGTCCTGCACCGTGAGTGCAAGGTTCAGGGGGTGATTGGAGCGGCTGACGCCGATGTACCCGGTCATGCCTGCCAAGGCGAAGTTGGATCGTGGTGTGCAAGCGAAGGACCCGAATGGGGGGTGGGCCGCCTGGTCTTGAACCAGCTCGCTTCTCGAGAGCAGCGGCAGGCTCTCCAAGTCGTCGATCTTGAAGCCGTCAGGCTTGACCCCAGCACTCCTGAGACGCGCATGGTAGAACGACGACTTGCTGAAGATGTGCCTCAACAGCCTCCTCAACCTGGACTGTTGAAGAAGAGAGAGGTCGCTTCTTTTCATCCTCTCCCTCTTCGCGTCCCAGAAGTTCCCACCCCTAGGCAAAGAAACTCGAAGGACACCGATGAGACAGCTGATTTATTGCTTCCGCTCGACACCTCAAAACGCTTTTAACAACTCCACGCTCCCCCCGTTTCTCGAGGGACAGGTCTTGAGCAGCATCTTCTTCACCGATGAGGAGGAGAAGTTCAGAGCCAGCGTGAGGGAGTTCGCCCAAAAGGAGATCGCTCCCATCGCCGAGACGATAGAAAAGGAGAACGAGTACCGCCGAGAGCTCATCACAAGGATGGCTGAGCAGGGCTTCCTCGGCACACTCCATGAACCCAGGTACGGCGGCATCGGTCCATCGGCCGTCAAGGAGATAATAGTGGGAGAAGAGATATCCGCTGTAAGCCCCGCGGTCGACATGTCCAGACTCGCCTCAAGCGCACTCTACTCCACGCCGGTCAGCTCCTTCGGCTCAGACGAACAGAAGAGGAGATTCCTCACCCCCATAGTAAACGGAGAAAAGATAGGAGCATTCTGCCTCACCGAGCCGGACGTCGGGTCAGACGTCGCCGGCATGAAGACACGGGCGACACGCTCAGGGAAAGAGTACACACTTAACGGGGAGAAGAGGTTCATCACCAACGGAAGCGTAGCTGACCTTCTCCTTGTAGCCGCCGTGACCAACCCTGACGTCCATCCGCACAAGGGCATGAGCACCTTCGTGGTCGAAGCGGACAGCCGGGGCTTCGAGGTGGTCAAGGACTACGACCTCATGGGGATGAGGGGAGCAAGGATTGCACACCTCAGATTCAGCAATGTCACAGTGCCTCAGGAGAACCTCATCGGGCGAGAGAACCAGGGTTGGGAGGTCGTAACACATGAGCTGGACGTCGAGAGAACCGCCATAGCGGCAGAGGCAGTGGGGTACGCGCGCACACCCTTTGGGATCGCCGTCAGGTACTCGAAAGAACGCATCCAGTTTGACCGACCCATAAGCAAGTTCGAGGCGATCTCGTTTCGAATAGCCGATATGGCCACTCGCCTCGAGGCCGCCCGCCTCCTCACACTCAAAGCAGCGCGGATGATCGACAGAGGTCTTCCCGCAACAAAGGAAGCGGCCATGGCCAAGGACTTCGCCACGGAAACAGCGTTTCAGACTGCGAGCGACGCCCTCCAGATTCTGGGTGGAATCGGCTACACAAAGGAATACCCTGTCGAGCGCTTCTTCAGAGATTCAAGGCTGATGAAGATTGGCGGCGGCACCACGGAGATCCTCAAGTTCCTCATCCAGAGAGAGGTCTATCGTGAGCTAGGCCTCTAGATCGGTTGTTAACAGTCAACTGCGAGACGAGATACTGCAAACGTGAGCTTTGGCGTATTCTTCGACGAAGAGCATCAACGGATCGAGATCGATCGACGATCGAAGCGGGATCTCAGTGATGTTCGGCAATTGCTCATTCTCAAATCAAGACCTGTAAAGAAAGAGTAAGCCAGGAACTACAAGATCAATGGATCAAGATCATTTGAATGATTTTTGGGCCACCGCCAGGACTATTCTGGACATTCACTGCACAATGTCTCGCAAGGGGTCCGATCGATCGTAAGCGTTATCTGGAACTCGGGTTCATGCTTGCAGCGATCTGTCTTGGGAGGAAGACCCTTGGCGGCAATAGTGGCCGCTGGAGAATCCAAGTTTGGGAAGCTTGATGGAAAGTATGCTCGAGAGATATTCGCAGACGCGGTCGATGAAGCCTTCGAAGACTCGCCCAAACTCAGTCGCAAGGACATCCAAGCATTGTTCGTGGGCCAGATGAGTGACTACTTCGAGCACCAGGGGCACTCAGGCCCGATCCTTGCAGAATGGGCTGGACTGGAGAACGTTCCCGCATTTCGCCTTGAAGGAGCTTGCGCCTCAGGCGGCTTGGCCCTTTCGGCGGCCGTCATGGCGATCGGCTCCGGCCGCTTCGAGACGGTGCTGGTTGGTGGAGCCGAGAAGATGACTCATCGCTCAACGTCGGACGTGACAGAGATCCTTTCCACAGCGTCGGATTTCCCAACTGAGCAGTGGAACGGACTGACCTTCCCCGGAGCCTTCGCACTCATAGCGAATGCGCACATGGACAGGTACGGAACCACAGAGGAGCAGCTCGCGAAAGTAGCAGTCAAGAACCACAGGAACGGAGCTCTGAACCCCAAGGCTCACATGGCGAAGGAGATCACTCTTCAACAGGTTTTGAACTCAAGGATGATAGCCCGACCCCTGAAGCTCTTCGACTGCTCCCTGATCTCGGACGGAGCGGCAGCACTCATTCTCACAACGCCGGAAGCGGCAAAGAAATACACAGATACCCCCGTAAACATCATTGGCTCGGGCCAGGCTAGCGACACCATCGCTCTCTGGGAGAGGGAAGACCTCACCAGTTTCCTCGCATGCAGACTGGCCGCAAAGAGAGCCTACGAGATGGCTGACCTCAAGCCAGGAGACATCGATGTTGCCGAGGTGCACGACTGCTTCACAATAGCTGAGATAGTTGCCTACGAAGACCTACAGCTCTGCGAGAAGGGAGAGGGGGGAAAGCTCATCGATGAAGGTGCAACCGAGATTCACGGCAGGATCCCAGTGAACACCAGCGGGGGGTTGAAGTCAAAGGGACACCCCATCGGGGCAACGGGCGTAGGGCAGGTGTACGAGATGTATCACCAACTCCTCGGTGAGGCGGGTAGGATGCAGGTTGATGACGCAGAGAGTGCTCTCTGCCACAACCTAGGAGGGTCCGGAGCCACTTGCACAGTACACATCCTGAGCAGAGGAGAGTGAGATGAGTTCCGAGAACAAAACGCTGGAGCAGTTCTACAACTACATCTCACAACGCAAGGTCATGGCTGTAAGATGCAACGCCTGCAAATCGGTCTTCTTGCCTCCGCGAGGAAGGTGTGTGAAATGCGGCTCCCACGACGTGGAGTGGACACAGCTCAAAGGGTCAGGTGAACTCCAGACCTACACCGTGATCCACATCGCTCCACCGCAGTTTCAGCCTCTAACCCCCTACGCCGTAGGTATCGTGAGGCTCGACGAGGGACCACAGCTCTTCGGGATGATCAAAGATGTCGAGCACAAGTCCCTCAAGCGCGGCCTGCGACTGAAACTCGAAATCGAGGAGCAGAAGCAGGAAACCTGGCCACAGTGGCCCAGGTACCACTTTGTCCCGGAAAAGCGATAGAACCAGATAGGGACGACGCGTTCCCGACCTTCATAGCCAAGCTTAAATGGCCAACAAGGATGTGAAGCTTGGTGCATGTTCAGTATGGACGAGATCCGTGAAGCACTTGACAAGATAGGGATACCGGGGAGAGACCTCTACGATCTCCCCAGCTCCACCAAGAGGTTTCCAGACGGATGCCATTGGCGAGTGGAGATTTCTGGCGTTGAGAGGCCCTCAACCCTCCAGGCCTTGATAGAGGAATCCAAGAAGAGAGATGTTCCAGTTCACAGGCTGATCAGCACGGTCATGGGTTCGACCTTGTTGCCCAGAGACGAGCTCACCGAGTTTGCGGAGCTTGCGGCCGAAGCGGAGATGGAGGTCATCATCACACCCGGTCCCAGGGCCCCTTGGGATGTTGGACGACAGGTAGCGACTCCAGAGGGTGCTCTTTCCGGCATCAGGTACCGGGGATCGGATCAGCTGAGCTACGTCATCGCAGACATCATGAGGTCGATCGAGATCGGCTTCAGGGGGTTCCTCGTCGTCGATGAGGGTTTGCTGTGGGCGCTGAACCAGCTCAAGAAGATCGGGACCATCCCGAAGGACGTCAAGTTCAAGATCTCGATATTCACTGGACACGCAAACCCGGCGGGCGCCAGAGTGCTCGAGGACCTGGGAGCGGACACCTTCAACCCACTCGCAGATCTCAGCCTTCCCATGTTCGCCGCGATCAGGAAGACCATCGACATACCCATGGACATACACGTCTACCTCTTCGATTCCTTCGGAGGCTTCAACCGCTTCTATGAATGCCCCGAATTCGCGAGAATAGCTGCTCCATGCTACTTCAAGATAGAGCCTGGAACCAGCGTGAGCGCCCTCTACAAGCCCTGGTCGAGCCCAGAGGGACTGGCATTCCTGGCTAGGGAGAAGGTGAAATACGCAGACATAATCAGGGAACTCGTTGAGAGACACTGCCCTGAAGTGAAGCTCTCCGGCAGGGGGCCCAAGGACCTGGCCATCCCCGTTCCGCGGTGACCCGCAAGATCTATTCAGCTCGTGACCGCTTTTCTTCACCACGCGCGGTGACGGGACGAAGGATTATCCTCGCGTCGACGACGGACACACCTGACTCATAGACCATCACGGGGTTCAGATCGATCTGTTCTATCTCATCGAGCTCTGTGACGATCCGAGACACTGAGACCAAGGTCCTAGCCACCGCGTTGACATCCAAGGGGCGAGAGCCCCTGTAGCCCGTGAGCAGGGGGATGCCTCTGACCTCCTGCATCATCTCCCACGCCTCACTTTTGTCGATCGGCGCCACCCTGAAGGAGACGTCGTTCAGGAGCTCCACGAAGACCCCGCCCAACCCGAACATTACAGCAGGACCAAACTGTGGATCCCTCACAGCACCAACCATAACCTCTGTGGATGGGGGTGCCATGCGTTGGACCAGTACACCGACGATCCTGGCAGCGGGAGCCTTGAGCGCCGCCGAACGCAGGATTTCGCTGTAGCGTTCCCTCAACTGTTCTGGGTTGGCCACACCCACCATGACGCCGCCCACCTCGGTCTTGTGGATGATGTCGGGTGAGACTATCTTCATCACCAGAGGGTAGCCAAGTCTTTCCGCCGCTTCCACGGCTTCCTGTTCCGTTACACTTACTGAGAACCTGGGGGTCGATATCCCATACCTCGTTACCAGCCTCTTGGCCTCCGGCTCTAGTAGGGCAGTCCTGCCGGACTCCAGGGCCCCTGTGATTATCTCTCTAGCCTCTTGGAGGGGGTTCAAAGGCTAAGCACCCAATCCGCGCGTTGAGCCAACAGCTCTCCGAGAACGTCCGCTCAGAAGATATAGTTTTACCGCCGCCGATATAGGGTAGACCGACTGAATGGTAAGATGTTTGGAGGAACATGGCCTTGACCATCCTGAGCGACAAGGAGATTCTAGAGCTGTTACGAGGCAAAGAAAGGATGATCACCGACTTCATAGATCTCGAGGAACAAATTCAGCCCAGCGGATTTGACCTTACGCTGATGTCCGCTGCGACAATCTGTGCACCAGGAACCCTCGGAAAATCTGGGAAGAGAACCCTGCCGACGCTCCGAGAGGTGAAACGCGTTGGCAGCCATCTTAAGTTGGGGGAGGGAAGCTACATTGTTCGGTATAACGAGTATGTTTCCCTACCGCCTGATGTGGCGGCGCTTGTCCTCCCAAGATCATCCTTGATGCGGATGGGTGTGACTCTCCACACAGCTGTATGGGACCCGGGGTACCGGGGAAGGGGAGTAGGGCTCTTGGTTGTGCACAACGCCCAAGGAGTCAGGATAGAGATAGGGAGCAGGATTGCCCAGATGATCTTCGTGAAGACATCTAAGAAGCCAGCGAGGAGGTACGAAGGAGCGTATCAAAACGAGGGGTAAAAAATACAACTGTATTCGATCGACTGACTACGCCGGCCGATCTCACGAATCGAATTCATGCTTAAATACCGAGGTCAAGGTACCTGCTGCCGAAACCCCAGATAGTGATTCGACTCGTGTGAACACGTATGGAGCTGCGAAGCCTGATCTCTCTGCGGATTGCGTTCGTCTCCTTCACACTCATCTTCATATTCGGTCTCGCGGAGGGTGTGCTCCTCGCCTCGCCCGACGAACCAACTGCTAAGGTTGGTCAGGTCGCTATCTTCCTCGCCGCCCTTCTGCCCGGGGTGGTGATCGGCCTCCTGGCAAGATCAGGTAGAAGAGCCCTCTTCAACGCCATGATCGCTGGGCTTCCGGCTCTTATTGTCATTCTGTTACTCGCAAACTCTGATCACACTCTGACATTCTATCCATCGTCCTGGGAAATCCAAGCCTCCCTCTTTGACCAGTTCATCTTCCGAGTGCTGATGTTCAGTCTTCTCTTGGTTATCAGCACGGTGGTGGGCCGATATGTCGGCGGGGAGAAGGTCGCCGGACCTGAGATCTTCGCGGTGAGGGAGATAGGGCCGAAGGAGGAGATGGAGGAGGTTGAGAAGAAGATCGAGGAGCAAGTTCTGAAGGAGAAGCTGTCCGGGATCTCTCTCTTGGAGGAGGCTGTGGAGAGAAAGGAGGGGGAATCGTCCACTGAGAAAGGGGTCGAGGCACCAACCCCGGATGAGGGATCGGTCAAGACCAGGCTATGCTTGTTCTGTGGCACCGTGACGCCTTCCACCGCCAAGTTCTGCTCCTCGTGCGGCCGAGAGCTTGAGTAGGGGTCGAGGAGAACCTTCATACCCGCAAAGCCAAGTCTTAATACGGCGAGACTGAGTCCTTTTCGAATGTTATGTCCAACCTCGCCCTAAAGGAATACGTCGGAAAGACACCGCGCTCCAGGCAGCTGCACGAGAGAGCCTGCAAGGTCCTTCCAGCCGGCGTGAGCTACTCCATCAGGTTCTATGAGCCATACCCCTTCTATGCCGCGAGCGCCCAAGGGACCAGGGTCCGAGACGTCGACGGAAACGAATACCTGGACTTTTGGCTGGGACACACCTCCTTGATACTGGGTCATGCACACCCCGAGGTGGTCGAAGCCGTCGACATTCAACTGAAGCAAAGCTCGCACTTCGGTGTTCCCCACGAGTCAGAGGTTGCTCTGGCCGAGAGAATAGCTGAGGCGCTTCCCTCCGTCGAGATGCTTAGGTTCACAAACTCCGGGACCGAGGCTTCCATGTACTCAGCGAGACTGTGCAGAGCTTACACTGGTCGAGTCAAGCTTGCCAAGTTCATCGGCGGCTGGCACGGAGGCTACGACTCTCTCCATGTCGGGGTGAAGCCACCCCTCCACGAGAACCAGTCGGCCGGTCTACCCCCCTGGATAGGGGAGGACGTTCTGCTCCTGCCCTTCAACGACCTCGAAGGCACCGAGAACCTTCTTAGGAGGGAAGGTAGGCAGGTTGCAGCCGTCTACGTGGAGCCTGTCCAGGGCGCAGGGGGAGCGGTTCCGGCGGAGAGAGACTTTCTCAGGGGGCTGAGGGAGCTCTGTGACGAGGTAGGAGCGCTTCTGGTGTTTGACGAAGTGATGACGGGCTTCAGGCTTGGATATAGTGGAGGGCAAGGCTTCTATGGGGTCACTCCGGACATGACAATTCTGGGCAAGATCATCGGAGGTGGCTTCCCCATCGGGGCCTTCGGATCCAGAAGAGAGATCATGGAGAAGCTTGATCCAAGAGGAAAAAAGCCCCGAGACACCTCCTTCCACGGGGGCACCTTCACGGGGAACCCGGTTTCGTGCGTTGCGGGAACGGCAACCCTAGAGGTTCTCAGAAACGGCTCCGTCTACGAACACATCAACGCGCTAGGAGCCGAAGTTCGGAAGAGGCTGCAGGATGCCTTCGACTCCGTTGGTCTCGACGCATATGTGACGGGGGAGGGATCTCTCTTCCAGACCCATTTTACTGAACGTCCTGTTCGCAGTGCGCAAGACGCGTTGTCCGCCGACAGAGCCTTGCTCATAGATTATCACACATACCTGATCCGAAGAGGCATACTGTTTCTTCCAACACATGCCGGCGCGCTTGCCGCCGTGCACACCCTTGAAGACGTCAAGCAACTTGTCTACACAAGTGAAGACTTCGCGCGCCAGGCAGCTAAGAAGAGGTCTAAGTGATCCCGAAGGATTTACGTAGGAGATCTTCCTCAACCCTTCCGGCATCGAAGGTAGAACCAGTAGCGAGGTTGGTCAGGACCAGCCTAGCGGGAGCGAAGAGACTGGGATCGATCTTGTAGAAGTCCTTCCCCGCTTCCTTGAATATCTCCTTGAAGGGTTTGCCGTGCTGTGGAGAACTGCTGGACACCCCTCTTCGGGCGTGGTCGGAGACCGCCTCATCATTCGCGGCTTGGAGGAAGAGCTGGACTGCTCCTCCATACAGTATAGCGTCGTTCGATCGGCCCATCGCCTCGGCGAAATCCGGGTGAGGAGGTGCTATGGGAGCATAGCCCCCCCCGCTTCTGATCCTCTTCGGATCGAAACCCAGGTCCGTGATCCTGTGCACCGCGGTTTCAACGACCCTCCCGGAGATCTGCGCCATGCCGGCAACGGAGCCCGTGGGCGCCACCAGTATCCGCAGCCGGTCAGGGGATATCCCACATGCCTCTGCCACCTTGAGCACTGCGTAGGGCGTCGGAAGCTTCCCTGACTCCAAGACCAGAACAGCGGACTCGCCGCTATCGGTGTAGCCGGTGAGCTCCAACAGCTCCTTGGGTTTCTTGGCCAGGGCCCTGGCGGGACCGGAGCCCATGGCGAAGTAGTCCTCGGTCTTGATCCTCCACCCGGCGAACTGCGATGCGAGCGTCGCCACGGCGGGGTGATCAGTGTAGACTATGAGTGTGCTCAACTGAAGCCCACCGAAGGACTTGAAATCGACGTGAGCTTGACCCAGGCCACCCATGCAGATCATCGTCATCATGATGCCCGCTTCAAGTCCTCCCGCCGCGTCCACCCCGCAGTCTACTACGGTGGCTCCGGCTATGGTCCTAGTTGCAACACCGTAGGACTCGCTTCGAGCGACCATCTCGTCAACAAGCTTGGCCGAAAGGGAATTCACGCTCAACAAGAAAACCGACCAAAATTGCTTTCGGCGGCTAACCTTTTTACTCTTTCCCATTTGCTGCCAACAGGGAAGGGCTTGGAGATCGTTCCTCTTGCAGCCGAGAGCCTCGGCGTGAGGAGCATGGCCACCTTCGTGGACACGGGGGAAGTCCGTATCCTTTGTGACCCTGCCGCTGCTCTGGGGCCTCTCAGGTACGGCTATGAGCCGCATGCTATTGAGCTGCAGAGACTGGAGAATCTCACGCGTTGTATCGAGGAAATGATCACGCTGAGCGACATTGTTGTCATTACGCACTACCACTTTGACCACCACGACCCGGTAATGGCCGATGCCTTCGAGGGCAAGGAGCTTTTACTGAAGGACGGCGATAGGATGACGAACCGGAGCCAGAGCCGCAGGTGCAGCTATTTCTTGGATAGAGTGCGGAAGCTGGTGAAATCCCTTCGGATAGCGGACGGGGGATCCTTCAGCTTCTCAGATACGAAGATTACGTTCTCCGAACCAGTACCGCATGGAGCTACGGGCAGCCTCGGTTACGTCCTCGAGGTCAGCATTCGGAGAAGGAATGAATCGTTTCTATACACCTCCGACGTTCAGGGACCCTGCCTCAAAAGGCAGACGTCGTTCATAATCCAAGAGAAGCCCGAAGTCGTACTTTGCGACGGCCCAATGACCTACATGCTGGGGCAATCCTTCAGCCACGCTTTGCTGAGACAGGTCATAGACAATCTCAAAACAGTTCTACGGCTGCCGAGCTTGAGGCGGCTGGTCCTCGATCACCATCTCCTCAGGGACCTTCAGTGGAGGGAGAGGATGCAGCCCCTGTTCGATGAAGCTGAGAAGCGAGGGATCGAGGTTCTGACGATGGCCGAGATGCTGGGGTGGCCCGTCGACCCCTTGGAGGCGAAGAGGAAGGAACTATACCACGGGAACACAACTGGTTAGCCCGTGGGGCCCTTGATGTTGTGCATCGTCTTCAGATCCTTGGTGAAAGGCGCAAGCGACGCTGGAACTTCGACTTCCACAGATTCCCTTAACGAGACGCCCTTGTTCTTCTTGACGTTCCACACATGTGAGTTGAAGTCGGTGAGGTCCTGTGTGTACCTGCTGTGTGATGTCTTCCACGCCGCCTTGGGAAAGAGCTGTGTGTGGATGCTTCGGCGGCGGTACATGGTCGACCAGATCTCGTCGGTGACGAATGGCATGACGGGTGCCAGAAGGAGAAGGATCGTCTTTAGGCAGGTATGTAGAGTGAACCACGCCGCTCTCTGTTCTTCCTTACTGACGGCCTTACCGTAGGCTCGGTTCTTGCAGAGCTCTACGTAGTGTGGAGCGAAGAGGTTCCAGAGGAAGTCGCGGGTTCTGTTCGACGGAACGAAGAAGTCGAAGGTTTGATATCCTTCAAGGCATGACTTCACAAGCTTGCTGAGCTCAGCCAAGATCCAGCGATCGCTGGTTGTAAGCCTTGCCGTCCTCGGCTTTGGAAATGCGGATATGAATCTAGACACATTCCAGAGCTTCGTCACGAACCTTGAGGCGGCAGCGACCCTCTCTTCAGAGCAGCGATAGTCATGTCCAACCGCGGCTTCACTGGACGCCCAGAAGCGGAAGGAGTCAGCCCCGTACTTCTCGAGGATAGGTACCGGATCGATGACATTCCTTAGGTGCCGATGCATTGCCCTGCCCTGCGCGTCTAATCCCATCCCTGTGATCCATGCCATTCTGAAGGGGGCCTTACCCGTTAGCTGATAGCACCTGAGCAAGGTGTAGTAGAGCCATGTCCTGATTATGTCCTTGCCCTGGGCTCGAAGAGTGTTCGGGTAGAGCCTCTTGAACTTGGATTCGTCTCGAAGGTACCCTGAGATATAGAGCGGCGAGATCGCTGAATCCATCCATGTGTCAAGCGTTTTTGTCTCTCCCACGAAGCCTTCTGTGCTTCCGCATCTCGAGCACTTATTGAACGGAGGCGCTTGCCTCCAAGGCTGATAGTACCGTCCCGGCTTCGGAAGGTTCGGTGAGTTGCAGCTCACACAATACCATATCGGGATTTCAGTCCCGTAGTATCTCCTCCTGGAGATGGGCCAATCTATCGATATCGAGTCGATCCAGTTGAGCAGTATCTGTCTGTGCATCTCGGGATAGAACTTCAGCCGGTTGGCGATTCCCCGCACCTCATCAAGGAAGTTCATCTGCTTCAGGTAGAACTCGGGCATAGGAACTATTTCGATCGGGGTTTCACTTCTCTCGCAGATCGGAGTCCTGTGGGTTGTGCTCTCAACCTTCGCCAACAGACCCCTCTCGGCGAGCTCATCCTTCATGCGGCGTCTCGCCTCATTCACGGTGAGCCCCGAAAGCAATCCCGCAGCCTCGGTCATCGTGCCATCCATGGAGACGGCCACGATTTCCTTCAGCTTGAGCTCCCTGAAGAGCTGCACGTCGGAGTAGTCACCGTAGCTACAGACCATCACAACCCCGGTCCCGAACTCAGGTTTCGCGTACGGATGGGCCATTATCGGAACCTCCCTCTCATATATCGGCACGACCGCAGACTTGCCAGGAAGATTCCTGTATCTTTCGTCTCCGGGATTCACTATCACCGCTTGGCAGGAGCAGAGCAGCTCTGGCCTTGTGGTCGCGATCGTCAGTTTCTCCTCTGAGCCCTTCAGCCCGAAGTCGACGTACACAAGCTCTGCTGGTAGATCCCTGTACTCTATCTCTGCATCTGCTATGGTCGTGCCGCAGTCGACGCAGTAGTTGTTGGGGCGCTTGTCTTCGTAGATCAAGCCGCGGTGCCAGAGTTTGATGAAGGTCGCCTGAGTTAGCTTTCGATAATCTCTTGAGTCGGTTCGATAGTGGTGGTCGAAGTCTCCGCTCAGCCCCATGGTCTTCATTATTCCTATGAGGTGCTCCTCCAGGTCATCCAGGGCGTGGATGCAGAGCTGAACGAACTTCTCCCTTGGAGTGTCCTTTATGCTGACGCCAAAACGCCTCTCTGTGTAGAGCTCGACCGGAAGGCCGTTCCTGTCTATCCCTATCGGGAAGTAGACCTTGAACCCCATCATCCTAGCTGCTCTAGCGACCATGTCGATCTCTGAGTAGTGGGCGGCAGCCCCTATGTGCCACACCTTTCCGCTCGGATACGGTGGCGGTGTGTCTATCGTGAAGATCTTCTTCTTGGTTCTGGGATTGAAGCTGTAGATGCCTTCCCTCCGCCACTTTCGAAATAGCTTCTGCTGCCTGTCGACGTTCCAACGCCTCTCCTTGATCGCGGGTTGCAGATCCGGCATGCAGGAAGACCTCTCTGGCGGAGCGGTGGACCGGCTTTTCGAATCAGACTAATAACCCTTACTCGCGCGCTAGATTCCGTTGCTTCTCCATCTTCGACGGCTTGAGAGAGCTGGATTGATGGATCTAAAAGGAAGATGAGGTTATTCTATGCCCCATCTTTTCGTGATCTTCACCAGGAGGAAGATTACGAAGGCTACGATTAGGAAAGTTATCAACGCGCCGACAAAGTGGCCGATTCTGAATGGACCGGCAGCGATTTCTTCCCATGCAATCCCGGGCATCGCAAGCTGGACTATTGGCATGATCAAGTCGTCAACGAGCGCTTTGACCAAATCACCGAGGTATATGCCCAGGATGAACGCGACGGCTAATCCCATGACTTTGTACTTGGAGATGAAGTCCATGAACTCTGCCCACATGCCTTTTGGAGGTGGCGGCGCAGGCTTGGGTTCAAGTAGCTCTCTGATTCGTTTCAGCTCCTCCAACATTTCGCTCTCCTCAGTTAACGCTCATCACCTCTCTTGACTTCTCCAATCGAAAGTCCAAATTGTCTATAAAAGACTTGTTATGATTCCGGCCAAAACATGGACATGACATTACGAAGGTATGAGGCAATAAAAGAAGATAAAATCTTCACATCTATCTCAACGACGGAGGACGGCGCCACAAACTGTTGGGCTACCAAGCCTGCGTAGCTACAACGTTTACTGTGAAGCTGAAGTCTATGCCTCCGGGACCTGAGTAGCCTATGTCGAATGCCCAACCTGCGTCTATCGTTATTGATTCACCTGGGTCTAACCGGGCGGGAAACCCAGGTCGAGGGGAAGGCTTGGTGAAGGTTACGGTCAGGTAGGATGGTAGGTTATGGGCGGTTGGCTCCGCCACGTCAAGGGTTACCTCTCCTGCGTTTGTAATGACTAGCGGAAAAGTACCGGAGTCGCCGGGCGCAACCGTACCTAGGTCATAGGCGGTAATACATTCAACGCTGCCCGGATTGTACACCAAGATGTGAGCGGTTCCGCGGTCGCTTGTCGAGAAGCCCTCAAAAGTCCGCCCCGGGGAGATCCCGTAGACGATATAGACTGTCGCCAAGACCGTTGCGCTGATTATGGTGGCATGGAGGACGCGAGAGGTTCCCGGCCGAGTTCGTCGGAACCTTTGCCAACAGGCCTTCGGAAGCAACTTCGAGTAACCTTTCAAAGCGCTGGGATATATGGAGTTCCCTTCAACATACCTTGAACCAATTGGCAAAGATTAGAAGATGAAGGTGCTGAAAAGGATCACGACACCCAAATGGATTCTTACTGTTTAACACAAAGGCGTTCCTAGTTTCATCGTCACACTTGGCGGCCCGGAGGGATGCGGGGGGCGAGATCGAATGCCCAACCAGCCT
>JBGVSY010000008.1:0-5760 GCA_041862235.1 Nitrososphaeria archaeon
CATAAGAGAAGGCATGACGAGAAAGGACGACAACTTGCCCCCCAGGGTGATGAAGCTCCCAATTCCAGATGGCGTAGCCAAAGGCAGCCTAGTCACCCAGGAGGACTTAGACCTCCTTCTAGATGACTACTACGAGACCAGGGGCTGGACCCCACAGGGCGTGCCCAGAAAGAAGAAGCTTGAGGAGCTCGGACTGGAGGAATACGCGAGCATTACTGCCTCGAAGAAGAAGGAAGAGGTGAAGTAAGATGGTCAGGCACAAGTTCGTCTCCTACGATCCAGACAAGTGTGTTGGATGCCGGGTATGTGAGTACGTATGCTCCTTGGAGAAGGAGAAGACCTTCAATCCAACGCTTTCCAGGATAAGGACACTGCGAATATACCCGAACACCAATGCATCCCTAGCCTGCAGGCTCTGTGAGGACGCTCCGTGCGTGATCGCATGCCCCCGCAAAGCATTGGAGCAGTCCAAAGAAAATGGCGTCATACTCGTGGACGACGACAAATGCGACGGCTGCGGTTGGTGCATTGAAGCATGCGACTTCGGAACCATAACTCTGATGCCCGATAAGAAAACGGTGGCTATATGCGACCTCTGTGACGGAGAGCCAAAATGCGTCAAGTGGTGCCCCGAGGAGGCTCTGGAACTAAGCAGCAAGGACATAATAGCCCAGAAGGCACGGATTGACGCCGTTCAAAAGCTAACGAGGGCCGCAGCTGAGGCCAAGACATAGTTTTCCATGATCTATTCTCGCCGGTGGTCTTCTCCATGAACCCGGGTAGCGACAAGAGTGGGCTGGAAGTTGAGGAGGCCTTGAGGCAACTCGACGAGAGGCTGAAGGAAATGCGGAGAGAGGCGAGGAAGATCTCGGAGAAGGCCAAGAGTGGCGTCGATGTCTCTTCGCTGAGGGAGAGGCTGAAGGATTTGAAAGAGCGCACCGGCCAGGATAAGCATGAGAGAGGCAACTTGAAACGTCTGGCTTCGAAGGAATCTGGATCGCCCAAAGAGGAGCTTCTGCGCAGGAGAGAGAACCTCAGGAAGAACCTGGAGAACGTAGAGAAGACGCTCTCCATGAGGCAGGTTGGGAAGCACAGGCTACGGCAACTCAGGGAGAAGTATGCTAAGGAGCTCCAGGAGGTAGAGATGGAGTTGGAATCGATCGCGGCCGATCGATGAGTGCTTCACTTGGCTTCGACGGGAGCGGCTGCTTCGACCTTCCTCTTCAACATCTTTTCCAAGATAGGCCTTGCCTTCTCGTTCTCTGCCTTTATGCGTTCTACGCCTAGATCTGTCACGGTTTGGGTGAGCTTCTTCATCTCTTGTGAGAAGGGGCCCCCCTCAGCGGCCGAGAAGTAGTGTATCTGGAAGCGCTCTGGACTTATGCCGAGCTTGTTCAGGATCCTTGCGTGTATGTCCATCCTCTCTTTCATCCTGTGGTTTCCAGAGATATAGTGGCAGTCCTGAGGATGACAGCCGGTCACAATGACCATTCCCGCGCCGAGCCTGAAGGCTTCCGAGACGAAGTCCTTGTCCACCCTTCCCGAGCACATCACCCTGATTATTCGGACATTTGGAGGATACTCGAATCGGCTTGTACCTGCTAGGTCTGCACCAGCGTAGCTGCACCAATTGCAAAGGAAGCCCAGTATCTTCTCCTCGGGTTTCTCGGCTAGAGCGGCTCTTACTTGCTCCATTATCTGCTGATCCGTAAAGTGCCTCTGGGTTATGGCGTCATGTGGGCAGTCGGCGACGCATGTCCCGCATCCGTGGCACATCGCTTCGTTGACTCTCGCCGCTTCGCCGGGAGGTGCCTGTATGGCTACGAAGGGGCACTTGGTCACGCATATTCCACACTTTGCCTTTGGGTTTCTGCATTTCTCGGGGTCGACGTGGGCGACTATCGGCTCGATATCCCAGACGTCCCTGCTCAGTATCCGTCCAGCTCGAGCTGCGGCCCCGGTTCCCTGGGATACGGAGTAGGGTATGTCCTTCGGCGCCTGAGCTGACCCCGCCAGGAATATGCCTTCTGTCGCTGTGTCTATGGGCTTCAGCTTTGGGTGGCTTTCCAGGAAAAAGCCGTCCGGTCCACGGGTTATGTTCAGGGTCCTGGCAAGTTTTTCCGCGTCGGGGCCTGGTTCCGCGGCGGTGGAGAGGACCACCATTTCTGCCTCTACTTCGACGGGAGCACCTATGTCTATGTCCTCTGCCCTGAGGAGGAGGTTCTTGGTTTCGAGGTCTTCTCTGATCTCCACGGGCTTTCCTCGGATGAATGTCACCCCCATCTCTCTGGCTCTCCTGTAGAACTCCTCGAAGCCCTTGAAGGGTGCTCGGATGTCCATGAAGAATATGTATATCTCCGTCTCCGGATGGTGTTGTTTCATTAGCACCGAGTTCTTCAGGGCATACATACAGCAGAAGCCTGAGCAGTATTCGTGAAGGTTCACGTCCCTTGATCCGACACACTGGATGAAAGCTACCCTCCTCGGCATTTTGCCGTCGGACATCCGGACGACTTCTCCCCCAGTTGGGCCTGCTGCATTTATCAGCCGCTCCAGCTCCAGAGCGGTTATCACGTTGTCGTACTGTCCATAGCCGAAGAGGTTCTTCTCACTCGGGACGTAGATCTCATAGCCCGTGGCCACAATTATGGTTCCGACGTTGAGCTCTATCTCCTCTGGCTTCATCTCGAAGTCGATCGCGGCACGTGCTCCGCATGCGTCCACACACTTGTAACACTCGATGCAGTGGTCTCTATCGATTGTGTACACCAGCGGGACGGCTTGACCAAACGGAACGTATATCGCCTTCCTCGGCCCAAGCTGCATGTCGAACTCGTTGGGTACCTCGATGGGGCATCCAGGCGTCTCGGTGCCACCGGTGGCGCACTCGCCGCAGCCCGTGCACTTGTCCTGCAGAACGTATCTCGGCTTCTTCTCGACCTTGACCTTGAAATTTCCCACGAAGCCGGCGACTTCCTTGACTTCAGCGTAGGATATCAGCTCTATGTTTGGGTGCCTATAGACGTCGACCATGACGGGGCCCTCTATGCAGATGCTGCAGTCGAGTGTGGGGAAGGTCTTGTCGAGCTGGGCCATGTGGCCTCCTATGGTGGGGCGTTTCTCCACCACGTAGACCTTGATACCCATGTCCGCCAGGTTCAGGGCCGCGTTCATCCCAGCGATTCCCCCTCCGATGACGAGAGCCTGCCTCGTCACAGGGACAGTGATCGTCTTGAGGGGGTGAAGGTACCGTGCCTTGGCAACAGCCATGGCAACTACTTCCTTCGCCTTCTCCGTTGCCCCCGGCCCTGAATGGACCCAAGAGCAGTGCTCCCGAATGTTCGCCATCTCGAAGAGAAAGGGGTTGAGGCCCGCCTCGCCTACACATCGCCTGAACGTAGGCTCATGCATCCTGGGCGAGCATGCGGCCACCACCACCCTGTTCAACTTGTACTCCTCGATCCCTTTCCTGATCTCCTCTTGCCCAGGGTCCGAGCAGGTGTAGCGGTTTCTCTTCACATAAACAACGTTGGGGAGGGTCGCCGCAAACTGGGTGACGGCCTCGACGTCAACCGTGCCAGCGATGTTGGATCCACAATGGCACACGAACACTCCAATCCTCGGCTCATTAACATTCTCACCAGACATCTGGTTCACTTCCCAATCATGCTATGGTGTCCTGTTTTTTACGGCCTCTAACAGTTTGGCCGCGCTCTTGGCTCTCAGCTCCTGCGTCAACACCGTGGTGGACGTGAGCTTCTCCAAGGCCTTGTTCCAGGCGCCGGACTTCACAGGTGTGTGAAGTATTCCTCTCATCTTGACCTTCAGGGCCTCTTCCTCGGGGCAGACCTTTGGACATGCGCCGCAATAGACGCAGAAGTTTTCGTCGACATCCACCTTGCCGTCCTCCCTCAAGTAGATCGCCTCCACGGGGCAAGCTTCCAAACAGAGCTTGCAGCCCTCTGGGCACTTCTCCTGATGTACATGTATTGTTCCCGAGAACGCCTTCCTTACCTGTATGGCTCCGGTGGGGCAGGCCACCTCGCACCATCTACAGGTGGGACATCGTTCTTCTACAACATTGATGGAAGGTTTCTTTGGCACCTCGTTGATGCTCAGGGCGTCTTGAGGGCAGACCTCGACGCTCAGGTCATACTCGTCATAGTCTCCCTTGCTTTGAAGCCTGTTGTCTACGATCTCGATGGAATCCGACAGCTCGGTGCAGAGACCGCACAGGTTGCATTTTTTCTCGTCTATTACTAACTCAGGCCTAGTGGCTCCCGGCTCTGGGTGCCTGACCTCCACTATGTTGAGCGGGCAGGCGTCCACACAGAGGGTGCAGCCTGGATCACACCTATCTACCCTTATCCTTATGTCTCTGACGATCTTCGGGAAGCTCTCCGAGTCCACCACGGAGAGTGCGTGTTCGCCGTCGACGGTGGCCTCTATGGCTCCGAACGGACAGAGAAGATCGCATATTCCACAGAAGTTGCACTTCTCAGAGTCCACGTCGATGAAGGGAGGTTGACCTTCCCTTGTCTCCTGTTCCTTCTCCCGAGGCACAAGCTCTATGGCTTCCTTGGGGCATGCCACCTCGCAGATGCCACAGCCGGTGCAGAGGCTCTTGGAGGCCACGAGGCTGTGTTTCCTCCTGTACATAGCCCGCTCCAAGTTAAGCTTCTCTTCGTCCTCATACTTCATCTGTCGGAGGGGAGACATTGAGCCGTCACCTTTTTCGGGATTTTATAAGCGTTGACCTAGGTGATCGATGCTCCAGCCAACACGTGCTGTGGTTTGTTATCGAGCGCAGCATGTCGGTCAAGCTATCTCCTTCGTGCCTTCTCTCTTATCCTCTTTATCGCTTGCCGGATGCTTTCGCTATCACCGCGGATGAGTATGTGGCCACTAGGTTCAGAAGATACCTGGAGTCCTTCTTGACGGGCTATGGCTTCGATCTCGTCGCTGAGGGAGGTGTCGTATTCCTCTATTCTTACCCAGCCTTCGCCTCTGCGTAGCCCCGCGATGAACTTGCCTTTCTCTGCTTGATCTTCGGCCTCTTTTTCCGGGGTCCTTCTCGCTCGACTTATTTTCTCCACCCATTCCGCAGCGACACTCTTCCCCAGCTTTCCCTCAGCCGCGTAGAAGAGAAACCCCTCGACACTGCTCAGATACGATTCGACCCTGGGAAGTATCTCTGACTCGTCGGATCCCTTGGTTCCGAGCAAGCTTATCATGATCTTGGCTGAGTGAAGGTCCTTCATAACCTGACTGGGGATCTCAACGCCATTTTTTCGGAGTACAAGGATGAGGTCGCTGAAAACCTTCCACTGTTCTTCTAGGCCCATATCGAGCTACCCTCAGTTCAATCGAATTGGACTATTGTAGGAAGGCAAGGATGACATCGGGATCTGAAACGCTTTCCGTTAGCTCGAGCTCGTCTGCGGGGATGCCAAGAGCCAATCCCAGAAGCTGGGTGAAATGCACAACGGGGATGTCGAAGTTCTCCCCGACTAGGTCGGCAGCAGTAGCTTGGTTTCGGTTGTAGGAAACGAAGCAGAACGGACACATGGTCACCAAAGCGTTGACATCGGCATCCTTGATGTTGATGAGCTTCTCCCCAGTGAGGCGAAGAGAGATCTCCTCGTTGATCGATTGAAGCAGACCGCCGCAGCAGAGCCTCTTTTCGGCGTAGCCCACGCTCTTCGCCCCGGTGACTTGAACGATTTTGTCCAAGAACTCCGGGAAGTCAGGGTCATCCAC
>JBGVSY010000009.1:0-5919 GCA_041862235.1 Nitrososphaeria archaeon
CTACGGCTCTCTCCTTAGGGCTTGAGACCGGCGCCGGTTTCACAGGCAGCGGTCTCAACTCAATCCGCTGCACCACCTCGAAACCTCTTGCGGTAAGGATGAACCTCTCCGGCTTACCCGGGTTGAAAGGATGGCGTTGCATTATCAGACCCCCCTCGAGGGCTGAGTCTATGCATCCATCAACCACATCCCGAGTCACCCCTCTCCCTGCTGATCGGAATACCTTCTCCCTTGTATCCAAGCCTCGCCTTACGGCCTTGAGGACAAAGATCTCAGCGTACCTCGATGCCTCACCCAAGAGAAGGCACTTCCCGCAGATTGAGCCGGTACGCCCTGTGGGCGATAATAAGCCTGACGTTCAAGTTTCACTGACATTTTGAGCACAGTTGGATTTTTCACGAGGGCAATTTCCCTCTTCTCGATCGATCGACCGCCATGAAAGAACCGTTCTACTCCTTGTCAGAGGACACCATCTACCATAGATTCTTCGGCGTCCTGAAGCCTATGCCTCACTCAGAGCTACAATACTTCGTCAATGTTGACTGCGAGGATCGAATGGGAATCGCCGCCGTGGAAGAACTGAGGTCCATCGATCGATCCGGTCGACCCAAAAGTCTTATGACCATCACCATTGTCCCGTGGATGGCATATCCTGAGGAGGAGCTTTAGAATGGAGCGACAGAATTTGGCGAATCCGGCGCCGCTGGGTCTGTTCGGTTTCGGGATGACCACCGTCCTGCTAAACCTGCACAACGCAGGTCTCTTTCCGCTGGATTCCATGATACTTGCCATGGGAATATTCTACGGAGGTGTGGCGCAGATCATCGCTGGCATATCGGAGTTCAAGAAGGGCAATACATTCGGGATGGCGGCCTTCTCTTCATACGGATTGTTCTGGCTTACATTGGTCTTCCTGATAGTTTCACCGCAGCTGGGTTGGGGAAACGCTCCAAATGGGGTTTCGATGGGCGCCTATTTGTTCATGTGGGGGCTCTTCACGTTGCTCATGTTCTTCGGAACTGTCCGAACCAATGCGGCCCTAATGTTCGTGTTCGGCAGCCTGGCCGTCCTCTTCTTTCTCCTCTCGCTGGGAAACGTCACCGGGATTGGTGAAGTCATCAGGCTGGCGGGCTATGAGGGCGTTGTATGCGGATTCAGCGCCGTATACCTGGCAATCGCTGAGGTGCTAAACGAGGTCCATGGAAGGACCGTTCTGCCAACAATGCCGATGAAATCAACAACCTGACGCCGAAGACGTCATAAGTCAAACAGGCGTCTAATCGTTGAGCTCCCGACGATCGATAGGAGTCTTGATAGTCCGCAACGAAACGAGCAGGTTGCAGAGACGGCGGATCGAAGAAGCTGAGTTCTTCTACTCGTCAAGCATTTGCGGTTGATCATTATTAGTATTTAACAATGATTAAATATTTATTCTGATCGTCGAGGATTTATATAGGTCTGTTTCCGATCTGCAGAGCCTGACGATGAGCAAGAAAAACAAGGAAGAGAAAAGATCGGGGAAAACGGACGAGGGCATATCAGTTCTTCTCCAAGAGCAGAGGATCTTCAACCCATCACAGGAGTTCATAGAGAATAGCAATGTCAAGAGATGGATGAACAAGCATAACATACGGACGCTCGACGAGTTGTTGGAGAAATGCTCAGACCTCGAGTGGTTCTGGAGCGAGGCGGCGAAGGAGCTCGTCGACTGGTACCAACCCTACAAGAAGGTGCTCAAGTGGGACGTGCCCTACGCAAAGTGGTTCGTGGGAGCAAAGTACAACATAGTACACGACGCGGTTGACCGACACGCCAAGTCTTGGAGGAAGAACAAGGTAGCTTACATCTTCGAGGGCGAGCCCGGGGATGAGAAGAAGCTTACCTACGGCGAACTCTACGTCCAAGTCAACAAGCTTGCAAATGTCCTGAAGAGCCTCGGGATCGCAAAGGGTGATAGAGTTGGCATATATCTGCCGATGATACCTGAGCTACCTATCTCTATGCTCGCCTGCGCCAAGATAGGCGCTGTGCACAGCGTCGTCTTCTCCGGGTTCAGCGCTTCCGCATTTAGGCAGAGGGTCAACGACTGTGAAGCCAAGGTGGTAATCACGTGCGACGGTTTCTACAGGCGTGGTCGCGTGGTTGAGCTGAAGAAACAGACAGACGAGGCGCTGGAGGATGCCCCTTCAGTCCAGAGCGTCATAGTCTTCAAGAGAACAAGGGAACCGGTTCCATGGAACGACAAGAGAGACCGCTGGTGGCACGAGATCGTCGACGCTCAAGAACCAGCATGTGACACAGAGGTCATGGACGCCAACGACCTCCTCTACCTTCTCTACACGTCGGGAACAACCGGAAGACCGAAGGGAGTTATGCACGCACACGGGGGATATGCTGTTGGCACAGCGCTGACCCTGAAGTGGGTTTTCGACCTAAAGGATGAAGATGTCTGGTGGTGCGCAGCAGACATAGGGTGGGTGACAGGTCACAGCTACATAGTGTATGCACCGCTCATACTCGGTGCCACATCTGTGATGTACGAAGGAGCTCCAGACCATCCGGCGCCCGACCGTTGGTGGAGGATAATCGAGAAGTACGGCGTCACGGTCTTCTACACCTCGCCTACAAGCGTCAGGCTCTTCATGAGGTATGGCGAGGAGTATCCGAGGCAGCGCGACCTGAGCAGCCTAAGGCTTCTAGGCTCGGTGGGGGAACCCATCAACCCCGAGGCCTGGATATGGTACTACGATAACATAGGCAACAAGCGTTGTCAAATAATGGATACGTGGTGGCAGACCGAGACAGGGTCCTTCCTCATCTCACCGCTCCCCATCACCCCGCTGAAGCCGGGGTCGGCGACGAAGCCCCTCCCAGGTATTCGAGCAGAGGTGTATAACCAGATGGGGAAACCGATCACAAATGCAGGAGGCAGCCTTGTCGTTCTCAACCCATGGCCCGCGATGCTCAGAGGCCTGTACAAGGATCCAGAGAGGTACAAGAACGTGTACTGGAGCAGGTTCCCCGATACCTATCTGGCTGGAGACGTGGCGAGAAAGGACAGCGGCGGCTACTTCTGGATACAGGGCAGGGCCGACGACGTTCTCAAGGTCTCTGGACATAGGATCGGCAACTCCGAGGTCGAGTCTGCCTTGGTAAGTAACCCCAACGTGGCCGAGGCGGCTGTGATCGGGAAACCTCACGAGCTCAAGGGTGAATCCATAGTTGCCTATGTCATCCTGAGAGGCGGAATCGAGCCCAGTGAGGAGCTGAGGCAGGAAATGAGGAAGCACGTTGCCAAGGAAATAGGTCCCATAGCCAGACCCGATGAAGTGTACTTCGTGAATGACCTCCCAAAGACTAGAAGCGGCAAGATCATGAGGAGGGTAGTCAGAGCGAAGGTCCTGGGAGAACCCGTGGGAGATGTCTCGACGCTGAGCAACCCTGAAGCCGTCGAGGAGCTGACCAAGGCCAAGTAACGAGAAAGATCAACCAGGGGCACAGGGAGCCGGAAACCTCTCGAATCCCAGAAGGGTTTCAGTGTTCCGGACGCCCTGAAGACATCTGACCTTTAGTATTGTATCGTCGATCGTCTTCAAGTCACCGTCGAGGAGCATCACCACGTCGAATGCACCATGCACCATGTCGACCCGCACCATCCCCGGGAATGATTTCGCCTCATTCATGAAGTCTTCCTCTTTTCCTGGATACAACTGTACCAAAAGGTACGCTCGCATAGCGCCTGCTACCTCCCGTAGCATATATTAAGTTAACTGGCAGGGATCGACGGATAGACCATCGTCAGAGCAAGAGTTGATATCCTCGCTACCCCTGCTTAATCGCGCGATTCTTATGAGGCTGGTTTCTTTCCTCTGGAGACAGAGAGATCGAGTCGGAGCAGCTTGGCGTAATTGGGTGATAGACCTATCCAATGCTCAGAGGGCGTTGAGGAAGAGGATTCCACTGAACGATCCTAGAATCCCTCTGAGAATGCTTCGTTTTCTCGAGGGAGGTTCCCCAGTTCTCCGGACAGCTCAAAGAACGCTGCGGGAAGCAGCTCGACTCGACCCTGACTCACCTCTGTTCAGACGCATTGCTCATCCCCTCAAGTCCGTCAAGCTACTGGCCCCAATCCCTCACCCACGCAAGAACATAATCTGCCTTGGAGCAAACTACTCCGACCACGCACTAGAGACCAGTAGAGCGGTACCCTTACACCCCGTCCTCTTCACCAAGGCTCCCACCACCGTCATAGGCCCAGGAGAGGCGATCAGCTACCATGAGTGCGTTAAGTACATGGACTACGAGGTGGAGCTCGCCTTCATCGTGGGCAAGATGGGGAGAGACATAGACAGGCGAGACGCCTACAAGCACATAGCAGGCTACACGATAATGAACGATGTGAGCGAAAGAGGCCTACAGCGCCGACACGAACAGTGGTTCAAGGGAAAGAGCCTGGACACTTTTGCACCAATGGGACCATGCCTCGTCACGAGAGACCAGATACCTGACCCAAACAACTTGGACCTCGAGCTCACGGTTAATGGGGAAGTTAGACAGAAGTCGAACACTAGAAACATGGTCTTCAAGATTCCCGACCTTGTTCAGGAGATAAGTTTAGGTATGACCCTCGAGCCAGGAGACATAGTCTCCACAGGCACGCCAGCCGGAGTCGGCTTCACACGAGACCCTCCTGAGTACCTGAAGCCGGGAGATGTTGTGGAGGCAAGGATAGAGAGGATTGGGGTGCTCACAAACCCAGTCGCTCTCCCAGGCAAGGTGCGGCGCAGGTCCTGACAGGGTCGCATCCTGCAGGCCTTTTCACAAGTCTGCCGCTGCTACATGCATCGTTTTATAGCCGTGACCTGGAAACTCGCTGGGGCCTGGGTCGATGAGGCCGGAGCAGATCTCGGATTCGGTCTTCCTCATTCGCGGAGAAATGCCTGACGAACCATTCAAGAGACCGCTGTCAAGCAACTGCTATGTCGCCTACGACGACGAACAGGTGGTCATCTTCGACACTGGGCTTGGACCGGAGACGAGGAAAGAAATCCTCGAGGTGGCTGGAACTCTCGCCGAGAAGAGCAAGAACCTCATAGTCTTGGACAGCCACAGCCACACCGATCACTGCGGAAACAACGACATCGTGAAGGAGCTCAAGGACTCCTTTGCACAGACACTCCTCCTGATCCACGAGAAAGAGATGCCAAACCTAGACGTAACTCGGTTCCTCAAATCCACGGTTCAAAGTATGGCAGAGGAGTTCGACCCCTTCAACCTTTTACCAAGATCAGGGAGAGGAGGTCTCCTCGGGATAGCAAGGACCCTGAGCAGGGAGAGAGCGCTCTCAATGCTTGCAACGAGGGTCAGACGCAGCCTTGGGCCCTTCAATACGTCGATGGACGTCGCCGAGCCACTCCTCGCCAGTCAGGCTCAGCCCATTACGCAAGGAGGGGTTACCTTTGAAGGCTGGCCGTTGGGCCGGCTTCAAGCCTTCATCACCCCAGGACATTCGCCCGGCTCGATTTCACTTTACCTCCCTGATGAGAAGGTTCTCCTCACGTCGGACCTAACGTGGCCCCTGAATCCTCCACTCCC
This sequence comes from Nitrososphaeria archaeon, assembly GCA_041862235.1. Lineage (GTDB taxonomy): Archaea > Thermoproteota > Nitrososphaeria_A > Caldarchaeales > JAVZCJ01 > JBGVSY01. The sequence continues at coordinate 5,596 of JBGVSY010000009.1, forward strand.
CGAGGGATCAATCGCCGACGTGGTTCTCAACCTGAAGAGAGTTTCTCGGATGACCCAGTTGGGTCTAGTTGAAACCATGGGTGAAGGACACTGGCACGAGAGGCTTGGGGTCGGCCTCCACAGGGGCGAGGAGGTTCTCGAGAGACTCAGCCGGCTCATCGAAAGACACATGTCTATCTCCGAGGCGACCAAGAGAGCTCACCTAGACCTGGGTCCAGCAACCGTGGAAGAGGTCTTCAACACCCTGAAGACGAGCGAGGACCCCGACGTGAAGGAGAGCCTGGCCTACGAGTACCCAAGGTCTTGGGGCCTGCTTCGAAGCGT
>JBGVSY010000010.1:0-16543 GCA_041862235.1 Nitrososphaeria archaeon
GATCGATCGAAATCCTCGTCTGGCAGTATCTAACCTCCCGATCGATGAGCCGCGTTGCTCAGCTACTCGGGATACCCCTCCGTGTCTATGGAAGTCAATCAATCACCTCAACCCTCACCACACCAAGGCCTGCGAGAACTGTCCGTACTACCAAGCCGCCTGAGAAAGACGTAGAAATTCTCGCTCGGGCGATGCTAATCGAACGGTTTATAGCACTCAAAAGGCTTTCCATGATCGTTTCTCGAGGTGAGGATCGTGGTCAGTAAGCAGATTAATCGATTGAATTTGACAACGGTTTTTGTCGACTTCGACAATACCCTTCATAGATCAAACGAAAAGTTCGCCTTCGTCCTGGATGGCTGGAAGGGGAAGAGCGGCAAGTACCTTTTGGAAGTATTCCGAAAGATCCATCTGGAGGAAATCCACGTCAATTATCCCGAAAGACATGAAGATATCGACTTCCACTCCACTTTGCTGTTCAGCTATCTGCGCCTACCCTACGACCCATCCATGAGGCAAGACTTCGCGGATCGCTGCCGAAAAGCGGCATCGGATGCGTGGACCGACCCATGGTACTATCGCGACGCTTCAGCATTCCTCAACGAATTGGTGAAGATGCGCTTGAAGATCTGCTTGACCACAGGCGAGGACGCCGAGAAGAAAGCCGAGGGAATCTACAGGCTTCTCTGGTCACACAGGTTCGACTATGTTCTTGGCGAAGAAGGGCTGGGAGCGTTGAAGACTGAGCCCGAGTACTTCCTCAGAGCATTGACGGAATCACGATCCGAGTCTGCATCAACTGTCTCGATTGGAGACTCCTTGACGACCGACGTTATCCCGGCTAAGCTCGCCGGACTCAGGGTTATCTGGATCAACCGTGAGGGGAAGCACCTGCCGTCAGGATGTGAGAAACCGGATTTCCAAGTATGCGGTCTGGAAGAAGCCTCAAAGATTCTCCTGCGGTTGCGTGGTGATCCTACTCGGCCTAGATCATGAGCTAAGGGTTACGTTGACCTTGCTTTGAACCCATCCTTTGTCGCCAATACATGATATCTTGGTCAACGGGAGATCGATCGATCATCGATCGTTTTCGATCTTATCAATCAACGTTTCTGTCCAGCGGCAGGAATCGATCCGCGCTCGATCGAAGATACGGTACGCTCCTTGAGACTCGATCGATCGCTAGGCCCGCCTCTTCTTCGACTTCACTTTCGGCTTGCCGGTTTTCCTAACCTTGCGCCTAGGTTTCGTCTTGGGTTTTCTCTTCACCTTGTGCTTGGCTTTGGGACGAGCTACACTGGGCTTCTTCCAGCCCATGGGCAACCGGTTCTGCTTTATGTTGCGATATACGTACCGATCCCAAGAGATCCAATCATCGGCTTCGGCTGTCTTCTCTAATCTCTTTCGTATCTGGCAGAATACACAGAAGTAGGGGAGGCTATCCCTCTGGATCATGCTCCTTTCAACAGGGCAGGGCGTCTTGCTATCTACCGGGCAGGCAGCAAGAATCAGCTGAGACATCCTATCTTACCACGCCCGGAAGTATCTGTGAACGTTTTTATGCCTTACGGCTGGCAAATCGATTGCTCGATCGATAGCCGCATAGCAAAGCTATTTAGCTCGCAGGAGTGCGTATGCCTCATGAGCATTGAGCCCGCCGTCCACAGGCTGTGTGAGAAAGGCGGCGTTGAGGCAGACATCCTTCGGGTCCTCGCGGCGCAGAACGGTGTCGCCTGGAGCAGTGAGCTGCCGATGGACTTGACGGAGATGTATGATTTCCTTGGTACTGGGTCGGAGGCATCACGACAAGACGTGGAGAGGGCTCTGAAGAAACTTGCATCAGATGGCCTAGTTTCCCTGGAGAACAGAAAGAGGACAACGGGAGTCTCCGGTGAGCCCGCCAAGGATACACTTGTCAACGTGAATGATCTCCACGGCCTCAGATTGGCTTTGACTCGAGATGACATCTACAGACAATACAGCTACGGACGGTATACACGTATCAAGGACGCGCTTGAGAGGAAAGGTCAGGCTTAGCCCTGACTTAGCCAGCATCAGTCCCACAGATGGTTCCTTTTGAGCGGAGCGAAAAACACTTAACGGTTCGACGGAGTGCAAGGAAGAGTTGGTCGGATCACGTTGATTCGAGATATCGATGGTGAAATGAGAAAACGAGGATTGGACGCTCTGATGGCGGTAGGGAGTAGCACAGGTCTTGATGCACGCAGCACCGATCTCTTCTATCTCACTGCGACGCATCTCCCCCGCGGAGGCCTCTATCTGAAGGCCAGGAACAGAGAGGCGATCCTCATTGTGAACAACCTCGATGTGGGGAATGCCAAGAAAGGCAGAGTGAGAAACATCCGCACCTATGACAGCTACGGGATGCTCCGGCTGATCAAGCGCCACGGCAGGGAAAAGGCAGCAGTTATGCTCTACGACAGAATTCTGAGGAAAGAACGCATACGGGGTAAGTTGGGGATTTTCGGGCAGGGAGACTTTTCCAGAATGGTTGCACTTGTGGATCGACTTCGGAGAATGGGGCACAGGGTTCAGGGCCAGCAAGTTCCTACTTTGCTCGATGAGATCAGGGCCACGAAGGACAGGGCAGAGGTCGAGAAGATCAGGCAGACGGGTGAGAAAGCGCAGGAGGTTATGAGGCAGGTGTTGAAGATGGTGGCTGAATGTGTGGTTCGCGGTGGTCGGCTATTGTTCGAGGGAAGGGAACTAACGGTGGGTAGAATCAAGGAGGAGATCAGATTAGCATGCGCGCGCAGAAATCTCGTTGAGATAGGGGAGACGATCCTTGCTGTGGGCCCCGCTTCGGCCGATCCCCACGCTACAGGTGACGCCGGTGACCCGGTGAAACCCAACAAGCCCATAGTCTTTGACTTCTTTCCGCAGCACGGAGGTGCCTACTGTTTCGACATAACAAGAACCTTTGTGATCGGGAGAGCCTCAGCCGAGATCAAGAAAATGCATCAACTGGTTCTGGACGCCCAGCTCCTAGCTCTGGACCAGCTGAAGGCCGGGGATAGGGCCGACGAAGCCATGAACGCCGTGTGCGACCTCTTCGAGAGAAGCGGCTATCGGACCCTCAGAGATGCAATGAAAGGCATTCGATCGGCGGAGTTCTCAGGTTTCATCCACTCCCTCGGGCACGGCGTCGGCTTGACTATCGGGGAAGCTCCCTACCTGGCGCTGGCCGCTCCAGACACCCTAAAGACAGGTCACGTCGTCACGGTTGAGCCTGGCCTCTACAAGCCAGGTCTGGGTGGGGTTAGGATAGAAGACGTTGTGGTCCTCAAAGAGGGCGGGTTGGAGAATCTGACACGCGTGCCGAAGGACCTGGAAATGTGACCTTTGTCGAACCGGCCTGTCGATCGCCTAACGGTGCAATGGTGTAGATGAAGCTTGTTCAGTCTGACGGTCTCAAGACGTAGACATCCCAGTCGCCAGACAGGTTGAAGTAGATCATCTTAGCCTTATACCAACCAACCGAATAGCCGTTCTCTTCAGGTGGGTACGAAAAGACCAGTTTGAACGCCCGTCCTCCATGCATCATTTCCTCTAGGCTGCCCGTGAAGCTCAACTTGAAGATCTCGCTTCTCAGGACGGAAGGTTCGCCTGGCTTGAGAAGCATCTTGTAGAAGCCAAGCAGCTCACCCCCTGCTGCTGACTCGTACTGCTTAACGCTTGCATTGAAGGAGTAATCTGTCGCCGAGGCGGCTGTTAAGATCCAGCTCAGGATGGCTTGGCCGCTTGAAGTTCTGTTGTCGTAGGTGTAGTTGTAGACTCGAATTCCGAATGAGAGAACGGTCAGATTGTACTTGTAGGTCAACGTCGTCGTGACGGTCGATTCTGAGGTGGTTTTCGAAGTGAATGTGGTCGTCTCCTTGCTGCCAGTGTTCAGCGTTGCGGTCGTCGAGGCTGACCCACTCGTCGTCGTGGTGGTCTCGGGTTGATGGGACAGCCTTATCTGTATCAGCACCAGACCCAACAGAATCAGCAGAGCAATCGCCCCTAGTAGCCATCCGGTGCTTCGCATCTCTTCTCCCCAGGGTCCCTACCGTTCCTCCACGGCCCGATGGGCATCTGCTTTATCTCTTTAACTTGTCAGACCGCACGCTGCTTCACCGAGTGGTCTATCGGTCGATTGTGCGAACCCCGGCAGGTGAGCCAGCTCCGTCTTTGACATTCCGGACGATCGCGTTCACTCTTGGTGAGCAACATCGATCGGCAACACCCGATCCAGTCGGAAGAACCGTCGTACTCGCTATGGGTTCCAACGCAGTCTCGTTGGCTGTATTCCCGTGGCCAGTCTTGCGCGTCTGGTTCTTCGGCTCAGTCCTCTCTTGGCAAGAAAGGCTTATATGATCTGAGCTTTGCCGCTGCCGTTGAGATTTCTGAATGAACCTTAGAGGGAGAAGGGGTCCCAAGCCACCCGTAGCCCTAGAGGTCTCCGACCTGCTAAATTTTGCTCGGCTGGCAATGGGCAGAGTGGATGTCCAGCCGCTTCTCTGGAACTTCTCTACCAATCGGTCGAAGCGAGGAAGGAATGTGCTCGGCTACCTATCGACGATTCCATATTGGAGGGGGAATCTCCCGGTCTTCGCGTTCGTCTCGATCGATCGATCGATCGACCCCAAGGATAAACCGCTGGCATATCTTGCCTACACCAACCTGGCAGGGGAGAAAGCTTTCTTCACGAACAGCACCGGAGATCTGAAGTATCGATACGCAGCGGTGGTGGAGACCGAGGAGGAACCGGAGCTCTTCGCCCTGTCACTTGACGGGAAGAAGACTCGACCCGAAATGCCAGTGTCGATTAAGGCGAAAAACGTGAACTCGCTCCTAAGGATGCTCGTGATGATGTCGGATAATGTGGCCTCGCCGCCCCTATGGTTGTATCAGCGAGGAGCCAAGCATGTTCTGGGGCTAGTCGCACCCTTCTTCGACTACTACGAGGCAAATGCTCTCCCAGTCTTCTTTTATATCGAGGGAGCCGGCACGCCACCTGCCCCATTCATAAGGTATCTATCCGCCCACGACCGAGAGGAAATCTCCTACGCTTCCTTTGTGACTGAGATGAAGTACTTCTACGCACGGATAGTCAAGGTAAACAACATGCCCTTCCACAGCTTGATGCCCCGGAACAAGAGGTCGAGATAGAGCTTCCTAGGTAAGTGTTTGCACAATCGATAGAGAGGACTCTGCGCCTGTTCAAACAAAGTCTCCATTCCACGCGATTCCTACAGTGTCGGAGATTCTAGGCTTTTTTCCAGAGCTCGCTCCTGAGAAGGTCTCTAATGGCAGTTCTCATGACCGCGCTTCTGCTGGGGTAGACGCCCCTACTCACGAGTTCATCCATGCCGTCAATCAGCGCTTCTGGCATCTTTACTGAGACTATCTTCAACGCACGACCACCGTCGGATGGCTTGAGCTCGCTCCTTGTCTTTTTATATCTTTGCTGCCACCGCAAATGGCTACGGAAGATGTCGCGAAGGGCAGTTGTCACTATGCTGACCGCGATCACGGCCATTGTGCTCGTTGCTGCTACACTATACTATGTGGGCTTCCAGGAGTTTTATAGCCGTCTAGTATCTGTCTCTCCGTTCCCTGTTGCCGCCAGCTTCCTCTGTACTCTGGTCTTCTTCGTGCTTAGGGCGGCGCGCTGGCGGATCCTGCTTAGCGAGGTTGGGGGCACTGGCTTCCTAGTGACGCTGGGTGCGACTGGGCTAGGATACCTGGTGAACACCCTTGTCCCTGTAAGGTTCGGGGGGGAAGTGGCGAGAGCGGCAGCCGTCTCGCAGAGGCGGGGGGTCACCTTCACGGCAGCCGCGGGGACCATCGTCGTAGAGAGGGTTCTTGACGTGCTCTATCTGGTGGGAATTACTTCAGTCTTGTTACTGGTGGTTCCTTCCGGCTTCGAGCTACCGCCGCTCTTCGTATACTCCGCCTGGACAGCTGCCGGTCTAGGAATCGGCGGGCTGATCTTCCTTATCGTCGCAGCGAAGATGCGTGAACCCACGGTATCCTTTGTTGGAAAGGTGATAGACGCCACTCGTCTCCCCCAAGAGTGGAGAAGGGCGCTCAAGAACGCCCTCACATCGCTGGTCGATGGCGTCGCCTCTGTGAGAAGGTTCTACGGCGACGCCAGGGTAAACGCGCTGTCTTTCTTAATCTGGCTGACACAGGGCGCGATCTTCTCTCTGCTGCTGGCGGCGGCGGGTTCAGACATTCCCCTACTGCTCTCGTTTACGGGGTCCCTTCTGGTAACCGTTTCATTCGTTCTTCCGGGGGCTACGGGGTACGTTGACCGCGTCATCTGGGTATGGGCCCCTCTTCTCGCCGCCCTGGGAATGGCCTCCAATCAGGCGTATGAGATTGGCCTGGTCGTGCATCTGCTCAGCATAGCGTTCGTTCTCATTTTGGCGGCCGCTTTCTCATCTCTTCTAGGGCTTCGCATAGGACAAGTCTTCCAAGGACGCCTCGCTGACAAGGCATCAAGAGAATAGTTTGAGGGGCAAAGCCGCATCACCTTTCTGGAAACAAGCTTTGGTGCAGCTGGAAAAGTTAATAAAAGCCCTCTGAAAGCGTGGAGTGATGGAGGATGAGAATGTAGTATGGCAGTTGGGGCTCCAAGTGCTGGCGGGACTCAGCCGATAATCATTCTGAAGGAGGGCGCGGGCAGGACTCGCGGGAGGGAAGCTCAGTCATCGAACATTATGGTCGCGAAGATAATCTCCCAGATTCTGAAGACCTCGCTCGGTCCCAGGGGTATGGACAAGATGCTGGTGGATAGCTTCGGCGACGTAGTGATAACGAACGACGGGGCAACGATCCTGAAAGAGATGGACATTGAACATCCTATAGGAAAGATGATGGTTGAGGTCGCCAAGGCTCAAGACGAAGAAGTTGGAGACGGGACGACGACGGTGATCGTCCTCGCTGGCGAGCTTCTGTCGAAGGCTGAGGAGTTGATCGAGAAGGAGGTACATCCGACGGTAATCATCGATGGATACAGGAAAGCGGCGCTCAAGAGCTTGGAGGTTCTGGACGAAATCGCTGTTTCGGTTGATCCAAAGGATCGCGACGTGCTGACACAGGTCGCCAAGACCTCTCTGGCCAGTAAGCTCGTTTCCGAGGAAGCCGACACCTTGGCGAAGATGGCTGTCGACGCCGTGCTCAAAGTGCTAGAGGAGACCGATGGCAAGTATGCGGTGGATCTGGACAACATCAAGGTGGAGAAGAAGGAGGGCCAGTCGATCGATGACACACGCCTAATAGATGGCATAGTTCTGGACAAGGAAGTAGTGCACCCCGATATGCCTAAGCTCATGGAGAAACCCAAGATCGCGCTACTCGATGTCTCCCTCGAGATAGAGAAGACGGAGTTCGACGCCAAGATCAACGTGGAGTCGCCGGAACAGATGAAGGCCTTCCTTAAACAGGAGGAGGACACGTTGAAATCTATGGTTGACAAAATCGAGTCGTCAGGCGCTAACTTGGTTCTGTGCCAGAAGGGGATTGACGACCTGGTCCAACATTTCCTCGCGCGAAAGCAGATCATGGCCGTACGGAGAATCAAGAAGTCCGACATGGACAAATTGGCGCTAGCCACAGGCGGCCGGAGCGTCAGCAGGATTGATGATCTCTCAAGCAAAGACCTCGGAACAGCCAAGCTTGTCGAGGAGAGGCGAGTCGGTGAAGACAAGATGGTCTTCGTGGAAGGATGCAAGAATCCCAAGTCCGTGACAATGCTTGTCAGGGGAGGCACTCAGCGCATTGTGGACGAAGCCGAGAGGTCGATTCACGATGCACTCAGCGTCGTGAGAGACGTGGTAGTAGACGGAAAACTTGTTGCAGGAGGAGGTGCGCCCGAAGCCGAGCTTTCGCTTCGACTAGGAGACTACGCCACATCGCTGGCCGGAAAGGAACAGCTAGCTGTCCAGCTTTTCGCAAAAGCCATCGAGACGATCCCATCTCAGCTAGCGGAGAACGCAGGAATGGATCCCATCGAAACAATGGTCGAGTTGATGGCAAAGCACAAGGGGGGCAAGAAGTGGGCTGGAATAAACGTCTACGACGGCAAGATCGTGGACATGTATAAGCTCAAGGTCCTAGAACCCGTGGTAGTCAAGAAGCAAGCGATCAAGTCGTCTGTCGAAGCTGCATCGATGATACTGAAGATCGACGACATCATAGCGGCGGGCAAGATGGGGGAGGGACCCGGCGGCAAGGGCGTAGGCGAAGGTGGCGAGGAAGGAGAGGAGTGACTTCCTCCAGCACCAAGGTATCACCAAGTATGAGCTCGCGCGGGTTCTGGGTGCCAGAGCCCTGCAACTCTCCATGGGTGCTCCACCGCTGGTGAAGGTCACCGTCGACGACTCTCTAATACAAATAGCAAGAAGAGAGCTGGAGGCTGGCATGCTGCCAGTCATCATCAGGCGGAAGATGCCTGACGGAGAGATACAGGACGTTTCTCTGCGAGAAGCGATGAAAAGATCTGAGTGAAACACATGGAACCCGGGTCAGGGTACAGATGTTGGCCGATCAACTGCAGTGGCTGTATGCCGTTCGATCGATCGTGGTGGATCGATCATCGCAACAGCGGAAAGCCCTAAATCGCTCCAGGCAAGCCACTATACTGAGTCGATGGACCGACCGATCCATCGATCGCCTGCGCAATAGCATTCCTCAAGGAATCTCTACGAAGATGAAGATGATTTGAGGTCGGGGTTAAACGAGGTCCCAGAGGCACCCCAAGTCCTAATCGTCATCCTGAACTGGAACGGGAGGGAACTTCTCAGGTCCTGTCTCAAGTCCCTGGAGAAGACCGCCTTCAAGTCCTATCGCGTCATAGTGGTAGACAACGGTTCCACCGACGGCAGTCAGCACATGGTGGGAGAACTGTTTTTGGGAGTTCACCTCGTAGAAAACCCACGAAACTACGGGTTCGCAAGAGGCATGAATGTGGGCATAGTGCGGGGCTGCGAAATCTACCATCCAAACTACTTCGTGATCATGAACAACGATGTAGAAGTCATAGACTCGAATTGGCTCACAGAAATTGTCGTCCTAGCCGAGAGCGACGAAAGGATTGCTGTGGTTGGTCCAAAGGTCTTGCGCCCAGAAAGCAAGATAGATTTCGCCTTTGGGACTTCGTTTCCCGGCATTCGAAACATAGCGCAGGCAGAAACGGATAGAGGTCAGTATGACTTTAGAACCGAGGCTGACATTGTTACTGGGGCTTGTTTTCTGGTCAGGCGCACTGCCCTGGAAAGAGCGGGCGCCTACGACGAAGCGTTTGGTGTAGGAGGTTATGAAGACATAGATCTCTTCCTCAGGATGAAGCGAGCAGGCTTCAAAATCACGTACAGCGGGCATGCTAAGGTGTTGCACCACGTCAGTAGCAGCTGGAGCAAATTCGTTCCTTCTCAGAGGATGTACTCGGGGCTCAGAAACTACTTCAGATGCATCCGACTCAACTTTGGCTTGGCCTTCCTGGGCTTGAGAGCCGTCTTGACAGAGCTTCACGTCGTTCGAAAGCGCAAGCAGGTCAGCCCCGGGCAACTCGTTAGGGCTCTGGCAGCGAGCTTTGAACCGCGACGGATACCCAAGCTGACATCACCATGTCTTCCATGCTGCATTGATGCCCCCGACGGATTGACCCTCGAGGACACACGACCGCCCCAAGGGGCAGATGGACTCTAGGAGAGCACCGGGAACCTGAGGCTGAGCGCTGAGTCTAATGATCGATCGAGACGTGTGCGAACACTGGGTTTGATTGGCTTAAACCCGAGAGAGAAAACAGAAATAGCATTCGGCCCACACTTCCGGGAATAGCACCTGGATGATCTTGGGTATGAAGATTCTCGCTGTCTCGTCGTACGGTGACGCTGAGCGCGGAGTGGACGCGCTCGTTCCTCTCCAACTGGGTAGGCGCTTCGTTAAACGGGGTCACAGCGTCGACCTGCTCCTTCCCGAGCCCGCCAGAGGGGGATCATGGCCTGACGAGAGAGATGGTGTGAGACTCCTTTCCTCGGCCGCTCTCAGGACCCCAAGGGTGTATCTTGCTAGCTACTTTGTGTCTGGCGTCCCAAGAATCGTCTCGCTGGCGCGAAGGAGGAAGTACCACATCATACACTGCTTTTGCTCTCTGCCAGCCTTCATGTCGGTGACGGCGAAAAGAGCATCGGGACTGGAGGCTCTCATCGATTTCTACCATTGGGAACCATGGGAAACCCTCCAGATCTATCTCAGCAAGTGGAGACCAAGCGGCGTCAGAGCAATGCTCTCCAGGTACATACTGAGCGAAACAGCGAGGAGCTCTGACATCGTGGTGGCTTCGTCCCGAGAGCTGGCTTTGCAACTAACGTCGCTGGGCGCCCGCAACGTTAAGGTCGTCCCCTACGCTGTTGACATCGACCAGTTCACCGTTTCTGCCGCTGGTGAGCAGGTCAAAGAGGAGTTCAACCTGAGGAAGCCGGTCGTGCTCTTCTCAGGAAAACTCCACGGCGTGGCCCGCGTGGACAAGGTTATCCGAGCCTTCTCCCGCATGCTCCTTAGGGTTCCGTCCGCTACTCTGTTGATCGTGGGAGACGGTTCACAGCGGGGTAAACTAGAGTCCATGTCCCGTCACCTTGGAATAGAGGATTCAGTTGTGTTTGCAGGTCTCAGGAGACACGAAGAGATACCCGGCTTTATCGCTTCATGTGACCTCGCAGCGGCTCCCATGGAGCTCGAATACTACGTGGAGACAGGGGTTCTGCCAGTGAAGCTGTTGGAATACATGGCAGGCGGGAAGCCCGTTGTGACGCAAGAAGGGTTCAGAAAACTTGGAGAACGCGAGGGTGTGGTTGCTGTCAACTTCGACAGGCCCGATGAGGCAGGGGAGTTGATGGCTGACCTTTGTCTGGACAAAGAACGCCTCAGGGTCCTCGGTGAGAAAGCTAGGATCGCAGTTGAGCGGCGATACAGCTATGATGCGGTAGCCGAGCGCTACCTCAGGATATACGAGGAGAGGATGGAGTAGACGCTGCTTGAGAATTGCCATCCTCAATGCTGGTCACATGACCCGAGGAGGCACCGAGAGGGTCGTCGCTCACCAGGCCAGAGAGCTTAACGCCCGCGGCCACCAAGTACGGATATTCGTTCCCTACGCTAGGAAGGGTGTGTTCGGGGCGGTTATCCCCAGGGAGGTCACAATAGACTCTTGGGGAAAGCGGTTTTCCCTTCCAGGAATCGGAGCCTCCTTCAACAGGCTGCTGCATTTCTGGAGCGGGGTCTCCAAACTCGCGTTCTTTGACCTCTTAATAGCGCACAATCAACCAGCTCCCTACGCCGCGTACAAGACAAGGAAGAACCTGCACATACCATACCTCGTCTATGTACACGGCCCCTGGAGACGTCTTTACCCGAGGAAAATCGACGTAGCGACCGGATGGACCGGAGGTGTCAAGTCAAGGGTCGTCGGTGCAAGTCAGGCCTACTGGAAGAGAATAGACCGAGCATCAATGGTTGCTGCAAGCGGGGTGCTAACCAACAGCCACCATACGAAGAAAGAGGTAGAAGCCCTATACGGAGTTCCATCCACCGTATGCTATCCGGGAGCAGACGCGTCCGAGTACCCAGATGTCACCGAGATAGCTGAAGAAGTGGCTCTCCGCTATGACATTGACGAATACACCATCCTGTTGGTGGGCAGACACGTGCCACAGAAAAAGCTCGAGTGGATTCCCCAAATCCTCAGAGAAGTCTCAGACGAAATCCCTTACGCCAAGTTTTTGATCACCGGCAGAGCGACTCGCTACACTCAGACGATGCTAAAGGAGGCTGAGAGAAGAGGTGTCAGGCGACGCTTGATCCTCGCAGGTGAGGTAGCCGAGAAAGAGCTACTGGCTTTCTATCATCTCTGCCCAGTGCTGTGTAGCGTTGCAGTGGAAGAGGAGTTCTCACTAACACCCATAGAAGCGATGGCAGGCGGCTGCGTGCCCATTGCCTGGAATGAGGCTGGCCCGGCTGAAACCATTAAGAACGGGGTGGACGGCTTCCTTGTCTCACCTTACGACTTGGCTCAGATGGCTGGCCTGATATCAACTCTGCTCACGGATCGCGAGATGCGGGAGCACATGGGCATGAGGGGGCGTGAGAAGGCAGGTTCCTTTACTTGGAAGAGGCACGCCGATATCTTGGAAGAGGCGATCCGGCAAGCCGTAGTGAGGCATTGAAGCAAGCCTTAAACCGCCAGCGAAACCAGACCGGTATCAGACGCCACCGAGGCCAAGGCTTGAGCCGGGGCGGACAATCCTTGAACATAGCCATGCTGGTACCGTTTGACTTGGGAGCAGCCACATCCAACAGAGCATTGGCCCTCGCGCAGGGTCTCAGAGCAAGGGGACACCGTGTCCGTCTCCTAGTTGCTCCTCAGCACGAGTATCGGCTGTACACGACCCGTGTACGGCTCGTTGGTGGGGTCACGGTCGCTAGAGCACGCTACATCACGCTTCCCGGTGTGGACACTCTCACGAGATCTTTCACAGCCTCTGTGTCAGCGCTACACCACACGCTGACCCAGGGAACCGAGATAGTGCATTCTTTCGATCCTCTGCCGACGACCGTTTTTGCCGGATACTTGGCGTCAAAGATCAAGTCCCTTCCATGGGTCCTGGACGCAGGGGACTACGCAGCTGCATACACCAAGGAGTTGAATCTCTTCAAGAGGCGAGCCACGGTAGAGACGGAGAGATTCGCCCACAGAAACGCAACCGCATCGGTGGTTGTGAGCCACTTCCTAGTGCGAAAGGCCAGAGAATTCGGAGCAAGAATCGTATCCTTGCTCCCCAACGGCGTGGATCTCGCCCTTTTCGAGGAGAAAAGAAGCAGGGTAAGGAAAAAGAAAGGTAGGATAGTGTACGTTGGAACCCTCAAGAGGTTCGTTGACTTGGAAGACCTTCTCCACGCATTCAGAATAGTGCAGACACGCGAGAAAGGAGCTGAGCTCGAGATAGTGGGTGAAGGAGAGGGAAAACGACCGATGATGAAACTCGCCAAGGGGCTGGGCATAGAAAAGCGAGTTCACTTCACTGGGTTCTTGCCCCACGAACAGGCGGTGGAACACATGGTTGAAGCTGAGGTGGCTGTGCTGCCTCTGCAAGACAATGAAATGAACAAGGCGAGGTGCTCAGTCAAGCTTCTCGAATACTTGGCCAGCGGATTGCCGGTGGTTGCGAATGATGTGGGCGAGGTACCTTACATATTGAGTGGAGACACAGGAGTCAGAGTTACCCCAGGCGACACAGACGGTCTTGCACACGGACTTACTGCCCTGCTACAAGACCATCACCTGCGCGAGAGGATGGGTAGGAAAGCTGTTGAGATCGCCTCGGCCTATGATTGGAGAAAACTTGCCCGGAGACTGGAAGAGATCTATCTGCAGGTGGTCACGAATTGAGGCTATGCATCATTTCCCATCAAAGCGAACTCACCCCTCAAATGTTAGAGTTCGCCAGGAGAATGGCGATTCGAGGAATCCAGGTTCATGCTATACTGCCCTCTTTCAGTGTCCCGTGGAGAGAGGTTCACTGCGGCGACGGGATTCGCCGCCACATCGCAAGAGTGGTGCCGTTTCCCAGGCTTTACTACCCCTCGTACGTTCTGTCTGCCTTGGTTGCAAGTCTTCCTTTGTCTGGATCGGCCTACCTTGCGCACGAGGTGTACACCGGGCTCATAGCGGCCCTGGTGAAACTGCTCACACGGAGAAAAACGGCGATCTACGCGGTGGATGCTCAGACTGACCTCAAGATCGGCCGGGGCATGTGGAAAAGCAAGCTCCTGATAAGAATCGGCCGAATGATCGAATTAATTTCGGTGAGAAGCGCTGATCTTTTGATCGCGTTGGACTCCTCACTGGAGCCATACCTGCGAGCATTGGGTGCAGAGAAGATCATAGTGGTGAGCTACGGCGCCAGCTTGGAGATGTTTTCAAGAGGGGATGCGAAACGCATCCGCGAAAAGCATGGGCTGACGGGAATGAAGGTGGTGACGTACGCCGGAGGCATGGAGCCTCACCATGGAGCCCAGTACCTAGCCAGAGCGGCTCCAATCATAGCAGAGAACTCTCCCAACGCAAAGGTGATGTTCGTGGGAGATGGCCCTTTGAGACCAGACATGGAGAGGGCCGCGGGAAAGGCAGCGATATTTGCCGGTCAGGTTCCATATTCTGACGTGCCAGACTACCTTGCGGCATCGGATGTTCTTGTCATACCGGCAGCACCACGATCTCGATACGTGTCTGTCATCACCACGAAGGTCTTCGACTATCTCTCCTCCGGGAGAGCCATAGTGGCAACGGATGTGGGAGGCATCCGAGACGCGGTAAGAGAAGCCTGCTTGATTGTACCTCCAGAAGACCCACGGCGTTTGGCGGAGGCTGTCACAGTCCTCCTAAGCGACGAGAACCTCAGAGCGGAACTGGGAGCGAGGGCTAGGAGGCTCGCCGAAGAGAGGTTCGACTGGAACGTCATGACACGCAAGTTGGTGAGTGCGCTCAAGCGTCTTGGTTGAGCAGAGGTGCACCGTGAAAGAGGCAGAAGGCTGCGCTGATGTCGCCAATAAGCTGGGCAGCGGACACAGCTTGAAAGCATGCTTATATTGCAAACTGATGGCGGAGACGCGATCCATCGGTGCCCGGACTTGCAGAGTGTTAGGCTGAGGTATGCAGGATTCGTGGCTTTCTCTGCGCAGCTGTTTAGTCTGGTCACTGGAGCCTTGTTCACCCTCATGGTCACCCGGCGGCTCAACGAGGCGGCGTTCGCATCTTGGTTACTGATCAACAACTTCGCTTGGTACTTCGTCTTTCCGTCGAACATAGTTGGTTATTGGGTAACGCGTTATGAGGCACGCGGAATAGCCGCAGCAAAAACAGGTTTGGTGATGAACTTTGCGTTCGGCTGCTTTTCTCTCGTACCATATCTTGTCGCGAGCACTTTTGTCTCAGGTGTGGCAGATATCCCGTACCAGTATTTCGTCACAATGAGCCTTTTCGTAGTGTTCTTCTATCTTCTAGTGGCCCTTGGATCTGTCGCCAAGGCCACTCAGCCGGAGTCTCTGTCTCAGAGCTCAATCTTCTTCGAACTCGCAAAGGTGGGTCTGGGGTTTCTCTTACTGCTGGTGTGGAGACTACAGTTGGCCGGTGCAATCGCTACGCTTGTTGTTGCCTATCCTCTCCAATTCCTTGCTCTACGAGCCCTGGTTCATCGGAGACTAGGAGGCCGCTTCGATTCACAACTTGCTCGACGCATTCTTCGCCACCTTTGGATCCCCTTGTTGGGAGCTGCAGCCACATTCTTCATGGGAACGCCCGACTACCTGGTAGTCACTTTCCTAACGAGTGTGGGCACAGCGACCTTGAGTCAACAGGCCGCCGTTGAATTCTCCAAGAGAGTGCTTGCAACCTACGGGGCGGCATACATCGTCGGGGTCGTTGTCACATACAGCTCTTCGCTAGCCATCGCCGTCTATCCTAGGCTCCTCGGTGGAGGGGGGAGCAAGGATGTCGAGGAATCCCTGAGAATGGTATCGACATTCGCGGTGCCTATGTGCATTGGCGCAATCATCCTAGCCCGTCCCATAGTCGGTCTGCTTAACCCCGTCTATGCCGCCTCCTACCCGGTGATTTTCGCCCTTGCCATCGCGGGCTTGCTTTCAGCCGTCTCCGCTCCCTACGACTGGGTCATATTGGGCACGGAAAAAGTCGAACTGAGAGAAGAAGCAACATTCCAAGATTTCATTAAAAGCAGGCTCTTCCTGTCCCCCGCGATCGTCTTCTCCGCGTATGTGCTTCGTCTGCTGATGCTATTTGTCGGCTTCCTTTGTCTCCCAAACATGGTAGAGGGGGGCGTTCTGGTCGCCGCTCTCTTCTGGAGCCTTACATACTTGTTCTCATGGATTCTCGTCGCTGTTGGGCGGTGGCGGCTAGCTCGCAAGGCGCTGCCAACCGTTTTCCCCTGGAGATCTTTCTTGAACGTCTTGGCGGCATCTGCAGTTATGTCGGTGGTTGCGCTGCTGTTCAGCGGCATGCCTGTGCTTGTGGAGAGCTCAGAAGCGCTGGCGGCTCTGCTGCCTGTCATTCTTGCGTCGGCGGGGACATATTTCGCTGTCCTGTACGCGCTTGACGGGTGGTTCAGATCGATCGTGGCGAGGGCGCTGAGTTTCCTCACTTCTCTCCTACGTAGAGGTTCGTGATTATTCAGGTCAGCCCTTAACCACGCCGAGAGGTGTGAGCCTCGCGACCTTTGTTGCTATCCCCACGTCGTGGCTGATCTGGGCTACCTCGTCGACATTCTTGTAGGAGGCGTCAGCTTCCTCGACGAGAACCGTGAGAGAAGCCTCTCGCACAAAGATGCCCTTCGACCTCAGTCCTGACTTGATGTCTGATCCACGGAAGCGTCGCTTTGCGCTCGAGCGGCTGAGAACTCGCCCTGCCCCGTGCGCCGTGCTACCCCATGTGAGTTGCAGGGCTCGAGGAGTTCCCAGCATA
>JBGVSY010000011.1:0-14495 GCA_041862235.1 Nitrososphaeria archaeon
GGTCCCACAAACGTCGATGTCTCGTATGCGACGAGGAGGGAGATACCTGTGCTGTTTACACCGGGCAGAAACGCACATGGCGTTGCTGACCTGACGATCGGCCTCATGATCGCCGAAGGGCGAGGCATCGCACGGGCTGACGCCGAGATGAAATCCGGGGTGTTTGGCGTTCCCGAGCTGGGTGTCGAGCTTTGGCGGAAGACTTTGGGGGTTGTGGGGCTCGGCAATGTGGGTTCGGCTGTTGCCTACAGAGCGAAGAATGGTTTCAACATGAAGGTTCTGGCTTACGATCCGTACGTCTCGAAGGAGAGAGCCGAGGAAATCGGAGCAAAACTCGTCGAGTTGGAGACGTTGCTTCGTGAGTCAGATTTTGTGACCATTCATTCTAGGGCCGAGCCTGACGCGAAGCCCCAGATAACCGCCGAGCATATCGCATTGATGAAGCCCACAGCCTATTTGGTGAACACCTCTAGAGGCAATATCCTGGATGAACAGGCTCTGGTTAAGGCTCTCAAGGATGGCAACATTGCAGGAGCCGCGCTCGATGTGTATTCGAAAGAGCCAGTGGAAGAAGACAATCCTCTGCTAAGCCTTGACAACGTCACGCTGACTCCGCACATTGGAGGGGTGACACGCGAGGTCCCGATGCGAGCAGCTGAAATCATGGCCGAGGACGTTGCCAGGTTCCTCAAGGGCGAGAAACCCAGAAACATTCTAAACCCTGAAGTGCTCAATCACCAAGAGGTGAGACAATGAGCGCAGAAGTGATCGAAGATCTTCGTGAGAGGCTCTGCAAGGTTGGCAAAACGCTCTATGAGAAGGGATTAGTTAGTGGTACGGTTGGAAACATCAGCGCCCGGGTTCCAGGCACGGACAGGATTTTGATTAAGCCCAGTGGCCTATGTATGGGATTCTTGAAGCCTCAGGATCTTATCCTCGTGGACGTTCATGGCAAGCAGCTGGAAGGCGACCGCCCCATTTCGGTTGAGACCCCGATGCACACCGCAGTCTATCGGGCACGCAACGATGTCAATGGCGTGGTTCATTCCCACGCGCCGACAGCCACCGCGTTTGGTATCGCCGGCATAGAGATCCTGCCCATGGCGATTGAGACGTTCATGTTCATCCCGAAGGGCGTGCCCATTGTGCCATTTGAGATGCCTGGCACCAAGGAGCTTGCAAACGCAGTTCAGGAGAAAATCAAGGAATATGACGCTGTGATTCTAGAGAACCACGGTGTCCTAACCGTTGGCGCCACGATCGAGGAAGCCCACGACCTGAACACGGTTGTTGAAGAAACCGCACGTTTGCAGTTCATGGCCACGGTTCTGGCGGGCAAAGACGCCATAACCTGGGAGACGTTGAAGAAAAAATACAAGCTATAGGCTGGCTGTTCTTGATGGGTCACGTCTGAGTAGGCTGTTCGTGAGGTCGATCACATCTTCGGTTTCTACCATTTCATTGAACTTGCGGTGTATTCTTAGCCACCGGTCGTAGAGCTCGTTGTAGGCTTCGTGGTTTCCTCGATTTGGCTCAACCCGTGTTTCCAATTGCACAGCCCTTCTTGTTGCGTCTTGAATGTCTTTGTATACTCCCACGCCTATGCCCGTGAGGATCGCCGCACCCAAAGCGCTTGCCTCTTTGACCCTTGGTACGAGAAGAGGAATGCCCAGCACATCCGACTGGATTCTTGCCCAAACAGCACTTCTGGAGGCGCCGCCGCAGAAGCGTAGTTCCTTGATTTTTCTTTTGGTTATTTCTTCGATTTGCTCGCAGTTGCCGCGGATTGAGTAGCAGGTGTTTTCTATTATGGCTCTGGCGAATTCGCTTTTTCCGGTTTTCTTTGCCATCGGCATTATTCCGAACACTCCGCCGGTGGGCACGGTGCTGTTTCTGGTGTTGAATATCTGGGAGCCGATCGAGGCGAATAGCTTGTTGGCGCCTATGGGCGTTTTTTCAACTTCGCGGTTCATGATGTCGTAGACCTCATCCGATGTCATTCCTGCTTGGGTCGCCTCGGCGTCCATGAATTCGTCTCTGAACCATCGATAGATCCAACCCGTGAGTCCGGCGTTGCTTTCGAGAACCCACATGCCAGGGACAGCGTGACAGCTGGTCCAGGTGCGCCATTTCTCGTCGAATATTGGTCTAGACAGAACCGTCTGTATGGGTGTTGTCGTTCCGGCCACGGCCGTCGTGTCTCCTTCATTGACAGCGCCTGTGCCGATTAGGCCGCATTGGGTGTCGGGCCCGCCCACGACGACCGGAGTTCCGGCTTTCAGTCCTGTTTCTTCAGCGGCTCTGTGTGTGACCTCTCCGAGAACTTGTCCGTTGTTGACGATTCTTGGGAAAATATGTTGTGGATAGCCTAGTGCGTCAACTAGTTCTTTGTTCCATTCAAGTCTTGTCAGGTCGAAGAGACAGGTCTCGCACGCGCCGGCTGGCTCAGAGGCTCTTTCGCCACTAAGCTTGAAGAGTGCCCAGTCGTTCAGGTTGAGAACGGTTTCTATTCTCTCGAATAGGTCCTGCTTGAACTTCTGCAGGTACGAGAGCCATGAGGGGGCCATGAAGCCCTGTATTGGCCAGTGGCCGGATGATAGGTAGATCTTTTCACCGTATTCCTCAATGATCGGGCCTCCGACAAGCATCAGTTCGATATCCGGCGGGAAAGGTAGTTCTTCGCCATTTTTGTCCAGAAACACAACCTGCTCGCGGAGGCTTGTGGAGTTTATTCCCGCAATTTCATCGTTTGAGATTTTTGCTTTCTCAATAGCTTCTCGCGTGACCGTAGAGAGTGCCTGCCACGCAGCTTTGGCGTCCCAGTCTGTCGCTAGCCAAGCTCGGGTCCACTCTCTTGTGGCACTTGAAACCTCACGGCCGTCTGCATCAAAAATATAGCACCTTCCGACGCCTGAACCTATGTCGAGTGTTGCCAGATATGGTTCTCTGCTCAAGAATGGAGCTCTCCTATTCGCTTTGAATGATTCCTGTCTCAGAGAATTTAGGCTTTCTTCTAGGGGGCACAGGCCTTTTGGCATGGACTTGGCTTATGTTTGAATTCAAGGCACATTACTTTTCGATCGATCGAGTTGGCTAGAGGATTGTGTGTATTGATCGATCGAGGCAAGTTTGTTTATATCTCACCTTCCTGTGACCGGCGCCTACCCAGTGTGCGGGAATCGGATACAACATTGTGGGAGTGAAGTCAAGATGAGCACGATGAAAGGTAAGGTCTGCACAGTAACGGGCAGCAACTCAGGGATTGGCAAGGAAACAGCGCTGGCGCTGGCAAGTATGGGGGCAACGGTGGTTATGGTTGTTCGAAGTAGAGAGCGCGGTGAGGCTGCTCGAGCCGACATAATAGAGAAGACAGACAATAGCTTGACTGACCTGATGATATGCGACCTATCACTGATGGACTCGATCAGGCAATTCGCAGAGGCCTTCAAGAACAAGTATGACAGAGTGGATGTTCTGGTCAACAATGCAGGGGCGGTCTTTCAAAATCGTCAGGTGACCGTTGACGGCTTCGAACTGACTTTGGCAGTGAACTATCTAGCTCCATTTCTCCTCACAAACGAGCTGCTTCCCTTGCTTCGGACAAGTGCCCCGTCTAGGGTAATCAATCTCACATCAGGGCTACACAAATCCGGAAAGATCGATTTCGAAGACATTCAGAGTGAGGACAACTACAATGGAATGAGTGCCTACAGAAACGCAAAATTAATGATCGTAATGTTCACCTACGAACTAGCCAGAAGACTGGAACGAACCGGCGTCACCGTAAACGTTGCCCATCCAGGCTTCGCAGCAACCAATCTTGGCAGGAACACAGGAAGTCTGCGTTCAAGCTTGATGTTCAAGTTGATGAGGCCTTTCCAAGTCAGTGCAAAGAAAGCTGCTGAGACCTCGGTCTACCTATCATCCTCTCTGGAAGTTGAAGGAGTAACTGGCAAGTACTTCAGGAGGAAACAGGAAGCGACCTCTGCTCCGGTATCATACGATACGCGAATGCAGAAGCGCCTATGGGATACAACTGTCGAGTTGTTGGGGCTGGCGCGATCGATAGATGATCGTGTTGGGACTGGGCAAAGTCAATATCCTAATATTGAGTCGGAGGCAGCTCAAGCCAGAAAGGGGGTGCTCGCAAACAGGCTTCGATCAATCGATTCTATACTGAACCCGAGAATGCAATCATCCGAAAGGTATTCAAAATGAATGTTTTTGAGGCTGTTCAGAAAAGGCGATCAATTCGAGCCTATGATTCAAGACCTGTCCCGACTGAAAAGCTAGAGAAGATACTGGAGTCTGCGAGGCTAGCGCCCTCGGCCGCCAATGTTCAACCTAGGCATTTCATTGTAGTGACCGACAAGGAAAAGAGGAAAATGTTGGCTAGAACATTTGCGAGATTTCTGGCTGAATCGCCGGTTGTAATCATTGGCTGTGGTGACCGAAAGGCTTCTCCCAAGTGGTATGTGGTCGATGTTGCGATAGCCATGGAGAATATGGTCTTGACTGCTACCAGTGAAGGTCTAGGCACGTGCTGGGTGGGAGCGTTTGATGAAAAGCAAATCAAGGAGATACTGAAAATTCCTGATAGTCTCAGAGTTGTTGCCCTCCTGGCGATTGGTTATCCAAGAGAGAAACTGGACATCTTGGCCAAGCTGGTTCACCTAATAAGACCTAAAAAGAAGCTGGAGAAAATAGCTCACCTGGAAGAGTATGGCAAAAAGTTTCAGATTCCTTCATGAAGTACTCGTTCGATTGAGTCACTCATTTTGCGTGAACTTCTTGGCAAGCTGAAAGGTGCGCCTTGCTAGATGAGAGATACGGCAATCAGAAAAGCCGGAAACCGCACTCTCCAAGCTGTCGTTGAGTGGGTTAACCCACTTGCCGGGTAGCTTCCTGCTCCCTAGAGCCGCCCCCATTATCGACCCGCAAGTGGCTCCGTTACAGTCTGTGTCCAGTCCAGACATCACACTGATAGTGATCGCTTTCTCGAAGTCGCCCTCCCCATACAACAGTCCCAGGAGGACGATGGCCGCGTTGTTTATCGTGTGTATTCCAGAGTACGAGCCGTACTTCGCCATCACCTTACTCCATGCTTCCTCCCAGGTCTGGGCTTCCTTCTTCCATTCCAATACATCCAACACGGCTTCCGCCAGTCTAGATTTTCTGGGGATCTCAGAGAGCCCTGCGAGAACTATCTCCTCCGGGGTCCGTGTAGTGAAGGCCATTGAAATCATGGCTGCCACGAGCATCTCTCCGTAGATACCATTCTTCATGTGGGAGAGTGAAGCATCTCTATGCGCCATGGCTGCAGCTGCTTCTGGACGGCCAGGGGCAACATAGCCCCACAAGTCCGCTCTGATCTGAGCCCCTATCCACTCCCTGTATGGATTTCTGTTTGTTGCTGATTCGGGTGGCTTGACGCCGTTGACCAAGTTCGCGTAGGCAGCTCTCTCAGCGGTGTAGGTCATCATGAAGGGAATGTGGGTTAGCCATGTTTCGCCGATGTCCTCGGTCGAGAAATTGAACCCATACTTTTCAAGGACATTCAGATTGAGTATCGTGTAGTCCAAATCGTCGTCTCCAACCGCGCAAGCGATCTTTCCGCGTACCGCGTTCTTGTAGTAATCTTGTTCGATTTCGTACCCCTTGGGATGAGGCAAGACTTCTGGTATGTAGTTGGTCAAAGGATAGGCGCCAGCCAGCTCTAAGTATTTCCGTATCTTCTCTTTTGTCCATCCTTCAACGGGTTTACCAAGCATACAGCCGACACAGCGCCCCAGCCAGGCTCCATAGATTCTGTCGTACAGTTCATCGTCGGTGAGATCAAGCTGACTTCTCCTGGGCCCGCTAGTCCTCTGCTCAATGATCTCCTCCAGGCCCGAGGGTTCCACGTACGGGAAATCGAGCCTGGGAGAAAGGCTCTGAAGATCTCTGTAGATAGCCTCAAGATCTTCCTCTGACGCGTCGCTTCCTACCTTCGATAGCCTAGCCGCAATCTCCTCACCCTCACAACCTTCCTCCTTCCTTTGAACAACCTCATCCCTCAGCAACGCCAGGAGCAGCTCGCGAATAGACAAGTTTCGTTTTCTCCAACGTCGCGTGGAACGATCCGAATATATGGATTTTGAGCACGGAAATCTCATGATGAAGATCTGATTCTTCTCACTCGAACTCTTGGTTCTTGTGATCGAGCGACTACAATGTGGAATGCGCGATCACTTGATGTTCTTGCGGTCGATCGATCCGATTAAACAAATCATACCCGCGAAGACATATGAGTTGCCGGTAGAGGACCGTTTGCCATGGATGCGGTTGAGGCACTGACGACGAGGCGGTCAGTCAGGGCGTTCACACAAGAGCAGGTCTCCGATGAACAGATCGAGACGCTGCTGAGGGTTGCGGTGGCGGCCCCCAGCGCTGGCAACTGCCAGCCCTGGCGCGTTGTTGTCGTACAGGATTCGAGGACCAGGCTGGGTCTTGCACGGGCCGCGCTTAACCAGATGTTTGTGGCAGAGGCCCCCGTGGTTTTCGTTGTCTGCACCGTTCCAGAAGAGTCCTCTTGGCGCTACGGCCACAGAGGCGAGTCTCTGTACTGTCTACAGGACACGGCTGCGTTGACAGAGAATCTGTTGGTGGCTGCTCATGCCATGGGGTTGGGCGGATGTTGGATCGGTGCCTTCGACGAGGCCGCGGCCGCTGATGTGCTCAAGCTTCCTCAAGGTGTTCGTCCCGTGGCATTAGTGCCGATGGGGCATCCGGACGACCCGGAACGAAAGCCCAGTCGTCGACCCATTAGTCATGTGGTGCGATGGATCCGTCAGTGATCGATCGAGTGAGTGGCCAACATGCTGAAAGTCGGCCACAGGGGAGCACGTGCCTACGAACCGGAGAACACGCTGCGTAGCTTCAAGCGAGCTCTTGAGCTAGGCGTGGACGCGGTGGAGTTCGACGTCAGAAGGACGAGGGACGATGAAGTAGTCGTGATCCATGACGCTCGGGTAGACAGGACGACAGGTGGGAAAGGCTCAGTAAAAGAAATGACGCTGCAAGAGATAAAGCAACTTGCGTTGGAAAAGAATGAGAGAATACCCACGTTGGAAGAGGCGCTGGATTTCTTAGACAGGAAGGTGAAGATTCTCATAGAACTGAAGGAAACCGGACTTGAGGATAAGGTGCTAAGATTAGTCCGCGAAAAAGGACTAGAGAAAAATGTGATAATCGTTTCTTTCCTGCAGAAGGCTCTGAGTAAGATTAGAGAGCTCGACGATGAGGTGGAGACCGGTCTGATCTACGTGAGACACAAGCATCCCACGCAGTCAGCGTTGAAGCTGGGAGCCAAGCACCTGCTCCCATTCTACCGGTTTACTCACGCCTCCAACGTTGAAAAAGCACATGAAAATGGCCTGAATGTGATAGTGTGGACGATAAACGATCGAGAGGAAGTTTCCAAATACATGGAGAAAGGTGTTGACGGCATAGCCAGCGACAAACCTGACATACTTGGAGTGGCATAGAGGCGATCGATCGTCAACTCTTCTTGAGGTCAAGGATTAGCCTCAAGAGCTTCACCTTTTTTCCCAAAACTTCTTGATCTGTTTCCTCTGCGGTTTGGAAACCTTTGCTTGTGTAGAAGCGTATCGCTCGCTCGTTATTGGGCTCAGTGTTGACGGTCATGCTCTTGAATCCGTCTGCGACGGCCGTTGATCTGGCTTTGTCCAGTAGTCTACTGCCGATTCGGTGAGCGATGAGGTCCTGGCGTACGACTATGCCCGATAGCTCGGCTGTCTGGCCGTCGATTTTCTTGATGGATGCGAGGCCGACGACCATTTGTCTGTCTTTGGCGATGAAAGTCCTCGTGTTGGGACGGGTCAACATCTCGAGGAGTGCTTCCCTTGTGGTCATCTCGGCGACGACCTGGTCGGACGCACCGATCCAGCCGAGGGCTCCTGGCCCCGCAAGTCTCCAAGCTTCCCTGAAGAACCTCCCGACAGCCTGCCAGTCTTCAGGCCTTGCTTCCACCACTTCGGTCGAACCAACACACCTCTTGGGAAACATCTTTGAGGTAGCTAGATAAGCCTGTTCGATGTCCGAGTCTGCCCTCTCAACTCGACGGAGCACCTCCTCGCGCGGGGAATCTTCAAGGTGCGTGGGTGGACCCGATCGATCGATCGGAGATCGAAATTGGAACAGGAATTAGTGAATTCGGGACATGCGATCTGGTAAAAGTACCTATTTGTGTCGTAAACATTATAAGCCGTGTTTTTCCGCGGCGTGGCAAGAGGTTTGAGGTAGTAGAATGTCTGTTAAATGCACAGACTGCGGAGCCGTCCTCGAGATCCCCAACGATGCTGCTCAAGGTGAGATCATTGGCTGCCCTGACTGCGGTCTCGATTACGCAGTCGTAAAGGACGAATCTAGCTCGTTGAGCCTCCAACAACTCATAATCGAGGGCGAGGACTGGGGAGAGTAATCCAAGCCTTGACATAACCAGTTGATTGATCGATCGACCCGTCTTGGATTTGAAGAGTCTTACTGGTGCTTTTCGATGACAGACATGGCGATTGTGTATGAGCGCTCCGAGACCGATGAGATGGGGATCAGGCTCACGGCTGAGCAGATGGGGATAGATCTGGAGTTTCTTCCCTTCCATAAGGTTGCGGTAGGCATCGGGAATGAGGGCTTCACTTACAGGAGTCTTGGTCGCGACTATGGGACGGTGCTCAACGACGCCAGGGTCATCTTGAATCGCACTCAGAGCAAGAGTCGAAGGGTGTTTGCGTCGGCGATTTTCGAGGCATTGGGCAAGCAGGTGTTGAACTCGCTATCCGTTGAGCTCTCCTGCCAGAGCAAGATGAGGACCCTGCTTGCTTTCTTTGAGAACGACGTAAAGATCCCGAAGACTGTCTACATTCCGTGCAACGTTCTAGAGGCAAAAATCAATGGTGGGGAGCTCGACAACAGTGATGTCATATCAAAGCTGATCAGCCAGCAGCTAGGCAGCGAGAATGTTGTGCTGAAGCCTGATGCGGGAACTCACGGGAGGGATGTCAGGCTTGTGGGTGGTCAGGAAGCACTAAGGGAGATTCTAGGCGAGGTAAGCCCTTCAATCATCAACCCGTCGGGTGTTCTCGCCCAGGAATTCGTCCCCAAGTGGTTCTATGACCTCCGCATAGTGATTGAGAAGAAGAAAGGCGGACCCGGATTCTGCCACCGCACGGCGTTGGCAAGAGGAGGGTTCAAGGACTTCAGAACGAACACATTCTTGGGCAACATGGTGTTCAGGGTGAAACTTCCAGCTGCCGTCCGAACGGATGCTGTGAGATGCGGAGAGGCCCTTGGGAGCGGGTCTGAAGCCTGGGTACTCGCATTGGATGCCATGCCCTACATAGGGGTTGACAGGGTTGCCGAAGAAGATGAGGTGAGATCCTACTTCAGTGCACTGGAAGTTCCTTTCGATGAGGTGAGAAAGGTGAAGCGGGATTCCTTGAAGAACAGAGACTTCCCCGCGTACACCAAGAAAATCGAAGAAGCCTATCACAAATACATGTCGACGGAGGCATACGCCAATCTTCAATCGATCATAGAGGAGAGCCTGAAGGGAAAGCAGAGCTCCATCCTCTTTCACGAGAGCAATGCCTGTCCCGAGTTCTGGGAACAAACTCGTATCGTTGCCGGAATCAACGTTGCCGAGTGCCTTCTTAGATGCGGGGAAAGCCTTCTGTGAACTCAGACCTAGGCGAGGCAGAATGAGAATTGGAATTGTCGGGGGATCCGGATATGCCGGAGGCGAGCTGCTTAGGATTCTTCTCCCTCATCCCGAGGCGGAGATACATCTCGTAACGTCGAGGCGGTTTGTAGGGGAGTATGTCCATATGGTTCACCCGAACCTCAGGGGCATCACGACCCTGAAGTTCACGGCCCTAAATCTGTCGGAGCTGGTCAAGAAGTGCGATCTAGTCTTCAGCGCGGTTCCACACGGTTCGTCCATGGAGATTGTTCCCTCCCTTTTGGAACAGGGGATCAAGGTGGTGGACGTCAGCGCTGACTTCCGACTCAAGGATCTACACGGCTACCCAAAGTGGTACGGATGGAAGCACGCTCACCCCCAACTGCTGGAGAAAGCGGTCTACGGGCTCCCTGAGCTTCATAGAGAAGCGATCAAGGGAGCCGATCTTGTAGCATGTCCTGGATGTATGGCAGCCGCGGCGATACTAGCTCTGGCCCCGGTGGTCAAAGCCGGTTTCATCGATAGGAAGAAGATCGCGATCGACGCCAAGATAGGATCCTCAGGAGGAGGCAGTGACCCTACCCCGGCCAGCCATCACCCTGAGAGATTTGGAGGTGTGCGGCCGTACAAGACGGTGGGGCACAGGCACACGGCCGAGATCGAGCAGGAACTCACTTCGGTTTGTGGAAGCGAGGTGAGAGTGGCCCTTTCCCCCCACGCCATCAATATGGCTCGGGGGATCCTGGCCACCTGTCATACCTGGTTAACCACGGAGTTAAGTGACCGGGACCTGTGGACCGCTTACAGGGATTTCTACGACGACGAGCCCTTCGTCCACGTGGTAAAATACAGGAAGGGGCTGTATCAGCTCCCTGACCCTAAGGTTGTGGTCGGGACGAATCTCTGTGATATTGGCTTTGTGCTTGACGACCACGTGGACCGCCTTGTCATCCTCTCTGCGATCGACAACCTCGTCAAGGGCGCGGCCGGACAAGCGGTGCAGTGCTTCAACATCATGCTTGGTTTGAACGAGCGGACAGGCCTGGACATGATTGGTATCCACTAGGTGACAGGTATGATCATCGTCGTGAAAGTCGGCGGAGACCTACTGGTCAACGGATTGCCTGGTGGGTTGATCGAAGAACTGGAGACACTGAACAGAGAGCATAGGGTGATCTTGGTCCACGGAGGAGGCGACATAGTCACGGATATCTCAGTCAAACTGGGCCACGAGCCGAAATTCATCATGTCCCCGAGAGGTTTCAAGAGCAGGTACACGGACAAAGAGACCGCGGAAATCTATACCATGGTCATGGCAGGCAGAATCAACAAGCAGATTGTGTCCGCCCTGCAGAGACGTGGAATAGCTGCAGTTGGGCTGAGCGGCCTAGACGGTGGCCTGATAAGGGCGAAGCGAAAGAAGCAGCTCATCATCGTCGATGAGCGAGGCAGAAAGAAGCTCATCGATGGCGGCTACACTGGAAAGGTTGAGGATGTAGATGTCAGGCTTCTTCACCTCCTCATCGAGAACGGGTACATGCCCATCCTCTCTTCCATCGCGATGGGAGAGGAGGCTGAGCCCCTAAACGTCGACGGCGACCGCACGGCGGCCAGCGTGGCCTCAGCCATTAACGCCGACAGGCTCATTCTCCTCACAGATGTGGATTGTGTATACATCGATGGGAAACCAATCAACATGTTACACGTCTCAGAGGCAAGAGAGATTGTGGAGAAGGTGGGGGTCGGTATGATCACAAAGCTCTATGCCGCTGTCGAGGCAGTGGAGGGACACGTCAATGAAGTTGTGATTGCGTCCGGCCTCGGGGAATCGCCCGTGACATCGGCGCTCGAACACAACCGTGGCACAGTGATCCGAGGATGAGCAGACAGAACGTCATTGACATAGAGAACCTTTCGATGGCTAGAACCTACTGGAAGAGGCCACTTGTGATCAACCGAGGGAAAGGCGCAATCCTGTGGGACATCAACGGGAAAGAATACATAGACTGTACAGGCAACTACGGCGTCGCCATCGTCGGACACGCTCACCCGAAAGTCGTCGAGGCGATCAAAGCCCAAGCTGAGAAACTCACCTCTTGCCACGGGACATTCTACAGCGAGGCCAGGTCAAAGTTCCTGGAGAAGCTGGTGGCCTTGGCTCCGAGAGGCTTGGAGAGAGCATTTCTATCCAACAGCGGCGCGGAGTCCGTTGAGTTCGCTCTGAAGATTGCACGGCGGAGCACGGGCAGGAAAGAGATCATCGCCATGATGGGAGCCTTTCACGGAAAGACTATGGGTGCTCTCTCAGCGACATGGAACAAAAAGTACAGGCATCCCTTTGAACCTCTGGTCCCTGGTTTCAAACATGTTTCCTTCGGCAAGATCGAGAACATCGAGAAAGCCATCAGTGATGAAACCGCTGCCGTCATCACTGAGGCCATCCAGGGGGAGAGCGGAGTTCGAGTACCACCGGACGACTTCCTTCCAGCATTGAGAGAGCTGTGTGATGAAAGGGAGATACTCCTGATCGTTGATGAGGTTCAAACTGGGTTCGGCCGCACTGGGAGGATGTTCGCATGTGAACACTGGGGGATCGAACCCGATATCCTCTGCTTGGCTAAGGCAGTTGCGAACGGTCTCCCCATGGGAGTGACCATGACGAAAGGCGAGATCATGTCCTCTCTGCAAGTGGGGGAGCACTCCAGCACCTTTGGAGGTGGACCTCTCGCTTGTGCCGCTGCCGCTGCGACCATCGATGTACTGCTCGGGGAGAAGCTGCCCGAAAGAGCCGCGAGGCTGGGAAACAACTTGATGGAGAGGCTTGAGGGGTCCAAGGAAAAGTACAAGATAATCCGCGAGGTCCGCGGCCTCGGTCTCATGATAGGATTAGAGCTTCGGTTTGACATTCTCAACATCCTTCTGATGCTCCTAGACCGAGGAATTCTCATGCTTGACGCGGGGAGGAACGTCATGCGTTTCCTACCGCCGCTTGTTATCGAAGAAGCTCAGCTTGATAGAGTGGTCTCAGTGCTCGAGGAGGTTCTGGGAGAGGAAGAGGATGCAAAACTACGCCGTTGACCTCCTTATCAGGATGGTGAAGGTTCCCAGCCCGTCAGGCGAAGAAGAGAATCTTGCTGACCTCCTTTCGGACGAGATGAAGCAGCTTGGCTTCAAGGTCGAGCGGGACCGTGTCGGAAACGTCACAGGCAAGCTTGCAGGAGAGAGACCTTCGGTGATGCTTTGTGGACATATGGACACAGTCCCAGGAATCATACCTGTGAGGGTCGAAGATGGCATCATCTACGGGAGAGGAGCCGTAGATGCGAAGGCATCCCTCGCGGCTATGATCAACGCCGCAGCCCAGCTTGCAAAGGAGGGTTACAATGCCGAGATCCTGGTTGTTGCAGCTGTTGGCGAGGAGGATAAAGGGCAGGGGGTGAAATATCTTGTCGGAAAAGGAATCGATGTCGACTACGCCATTTTCGGAGAGCCTTCGGGCATCGAGGCGGTAACCGTTGGGTACAAGGGGAGCCTCCACCTCAAGATCACTTGCGAGACCGAGACTGGCCACTCCTCGGCCCCATGGCTCGTCGAGAACGCCGTGGAGAAGGCCATCGAGATCTGGAAACTCATCAAAAACCACAGGATGCCGCAGGAGAAACCTGGAAGCCGCTTCCACTCCCTTTCCTCATGCCTGACGCAGATAGAGGGAGGAGAGGTCGGCAGCGTCGTTCCTTGTCGATGTGAGATCCACATCGACATGAGGATCCCCCCCTGTCTCACGGTGGAGCAGGTCCGAAGCGAAGTCTTGGGGCTCATCGACATGTTCAGGGTCAAGAACTCAGGTGTTAAGGTTGAAGTGGATGTCGAGGACCACACCGAACCGTATGTAGCTGACAAGAGATCTCCTGTCGTTCGCGCCCTCTCTCAAGCGATCTGGAAGATCAGAGGCAAACCGACGAGGCTCATGAACAAGACCGGCACCGGTGACATGAATGTCTTTGGCCACCAAACAGGCAAGCCCGCTGTAACCTATGGCCCCGGCGATCCCCATCTCGACCATACAAGGAATGAGTACATCAGCCTCACGGAATATCTGAAAAGCATTGATGTGCTCAAAGAGGCCCTGAAGAGGCTTTGTCAACTGCACTGCGGAGCTTAGGGTAGACCCGCATGAAATCAGAGTCTTCCAACCTCAAACGGATTTCCTCGCCTTGCGCTGGAAGCGCGAGACATCTGGAGAGTAATGGATGACGGGCCCGTCCGGCCGCGGCTGTGTGCATCATCCCGCTTCGATAGGCGTGCATTCTCCTTGGCACGGTTCTCGCCAAGAGGTAACCAGATATGAGTCCGACGATCAGGCCGCCTCCATGCGCCAGCACATTAGTGACTATGGTGATGTTTAGGAGGAACATGACGGCGGCCTCTGCCAGTGCGCCTCGGACAGAGCCTGAGCGAAGTTTGCTGGAGTACATGATCACAGAGCCGAAGAGGCCGAATATGGCGCCGGATGCGCCAGCCGAGAGCAGACTTGGGCCCGCGACAAGGGAGAGAATGTTGCCGGCCAACCCGGAGGTCAGGTACATGAACAGGGTCAACCTTCCGCCGAAGAGGTACTCAGCCTGTTTTCCGAAGAGGTAGAGGAAGACCATGTTGAATCCGATGTGAGCTATGTTCACATGGACGAACATGGCGGTCAAGAGCTGCCAGTACCATCCATAGCTGGTCACGGCGTAGTTATCTTGTCCCAGCAGGA
>JBGVSY010000012.1:0-7290 GCA_041862235.1 Nitrososphaeria archaeon
CCTCGCCCAGGTACATCGACAGTATTCTGTGGCTTCCAACGGCTGTCTTTGCGACGACTCTCTGCCCCTCGCCGATTACCCTTCCGATCAGGGCGGCGCCGCTTCCTGTGCTGAGGCTCTTCATTGATTCGAGCGCCTCATTTCTTGATTCCCATGGTGTGAAGCAGACCATCCTCCCTTCGCAGGCGAGGTAGAGAGGGTCTAGGCCTAGGATTTCGCAGAGAGCTGAGACCTCTGGTCTCACTGGTATCGAGGTTTCGTCGACCTCTATTCTTACGCCTCTCTTCGAGGCTATCTCGTTAAGGGTTGTGGCGAGGCCTCCTCTTGTCGGGTCGCGCATGCAGTGGACCTCGATCTTCCTTGATGTGAGGTCTATGACCATCTCTCTCAGGGAGGCGCAGTCACTCTTGAAGTCCTCCCTCATCTTGAGGTCGAACCTGCTCGCTAGAACCGTTGCGCCGTGATCCCCCACGGGTCCGGAGACGAGCACTGCGTCGCCGACGCATACGTGCTCGGCGCCCACCTGTAAGCCGCGGGGGACGAGGGCAACTCCCGACGTGGAGACGTAGATCTGGTCTGCTGCCCCTCTCTCCACCACCTTGGTGTCTCCAGCCACTACCTGGGTGTCGGCTTCCTCTGCGGCACGTTTCATCGACTCCACGATCTTCCGAAGCAAGTCGAAGCTCAGCCCCTCTTCTATGATGAAGGCGCATGACATGCTGGGTTTGATGACTCCTCCCTGCATGGCTAGATCGTTGATCGTTCCATTGATGGCTAGTTTCCCTAGGTCCCCGCCCGGGAAGAATAGGGGCTTCACTGTGTAGGAATCTGTCGTGAAAGCTATTCTTCGGCCTCGCCGAGGAAGAACAGCTGAATCCTCCATCCTCTCAAGTATCTTGTTTCGAAAGGCTGGCAGGAAGGTGGACTCTATGAGGGCATGAGTAAGCTTTCCTCCCCCTCCGTGTGCCATTCGAACTACGTCTTCGTTCCCACTCAACCTCTTTCACTCCTTTGACGCGCGGTGTCTCTTGACGGGAGGCCTCTGCATCCCTGTATTTGGCACTGTCCCTCAAACTTCGTATCGGTACCAGGCGGCGCAGGATCCTTCGGATGAGACCATGCAGGGACCGACCGGGTGCTCTGGGGTGCACGTCTTGCCGAACAGCGGGCACTCTAGAGGCTCGCACACTGCTCTCAGCACCTCGCCGCATCTGCACCCTTTTGGTTGGTCACTGTCCTCCCCAACTCTTTCTTCTATGAACTGGCCGGCATCCATGTCTGCGTGCTTAGTCTTCAGCGCCAAGCCGCTCAGAGGGATCTTTCCCAGACCCCTCCATGAAGAATCTGCGGCCTCGAAGACTTGATTCATGAGATCCAGCGCCCGTGGGTTTCCCTCCGGCCTTACGCTTCTCGTGTACTGGATCTCGAGTCGGGGACTCTGTTGCGATACCTGCAGAACCAGCATGTGTATTCCCTGGAGTATGTCCGCTGGTTCGAAGCCGGTGATGACAGCGGGTATCCTATGCTTCTCCACCGATTCTTGGTAGGGCAGCGAGCCGATAACGGTGCTGACATGCCCGGGCAGCATCAAGCCGTGTAGGTTGACCTCACCCAACCGAAGTATCGTCTCTACCGCCGGAGGTATCAGCCTGTGAGCAGAGAGGATGAAGAAGTTGCGAAGACCTTGTCTCTCGGCTTCGAGGACTGTAGCAGCTACGGCCGGCGCCGTGGTCTCGAACCCGACAGCGAAGAAGACCACCTTCTTCTCCTCGTTCCTTCTCGCCACCTCGAGAGCGTCCATCGGCGAGTACACCACCTGAACGTCGGCTCCCCGGGCTTTCTCAGCTTGAAGACTGGAGCCGTTTCCCGGTACCTTCATCATGTCGCCGAAGGTTGCGATGATGAAGTCTTTCTTTTTGGAGAGACGAATGATTGAGTCTATGACTGATCCTGGGACGACGCAGACGGGGCACCCTGGACCGGAGACTAGCTTCACCCTGTCCTTCAGTGAGCCCCTGATCCCGAACTTGCTTATCGCCACTGTATGTGTTCCACAGACCTCCATGAAGCTGAGATTGCCCTCGACCTCATTGACTATCGTGTTGAGCATTCGGCGTAGAAGGCTCGGGTCACGGTACTCGTCTATGTGCTCCAGTTTGTGTCGACCTCAGGAGTCCTCTGGTTTCTGGAACTCCGCGATCTCGGAAAGAAGATGTAGTGTCTCCAACGCCTCCTTCTCGTCGAGCATCTGGATAGCGAAGCCTGCGTGCACTATCACGTAGTCTCCAACTGAGACCTCAGGCAGGAGGTCCATTCTCGCTCTTCTAGCTACTCCTCCTATCGTCACAGTAGCCTCTGGGTAGTTGAGCTCGACGATCTTGGCTGGGATTGCGAGACACAAGGGTTTCTCGAGGCCTCTGTCCGGCGTGCTTCGTAGTAGGGTTAATACCTTTCGGGGTTTCGCGTCCTGGGGATAGGTTTTTTTCCAGCCGCATTAGCGGTCGCTCAAAGAGGCTTGACGAGTGCTAACCCGAGCGAGGGTCCACGTAAAAGGAGTCGTGCAGGGCGTCGGTTTCAGGCCCTTTGTCTTCCGGTTAGCACAAGACATGGGATTGAAGGGGTACATCAGGAACACCGTAACAGGCGTCACCATAGAGGTCGAGGGCCAAGAGGATTCTGTGAAGCAATTTCCCGTGAGGATTCGGAACGAGAAGCCCCCACTAGCAGTTGTTGAAGAGATTCAGCTGGAGATTATGAAACCGGCCGGCTACAGAAGCTTTGAGATATTCGCTTCGAAGGAAGAGCGAGGCCCCGTTTCGCTCGTGCCTCCTGACGTGGCTACGTGCGACCAATGTTTGGCTGAAACCCTTGACCCGATGGATCGAAGATACAGGTACCCGTTCACGAACTGCACGAACTGTGGCCCTCGTTTCACGATAATTGAGGGAATGCCGTACGACCGACCGAAGACAAGCATGAAGATCTTCGAGATGTGTGACGACTGTAGAAGGGAGTACACCGATGTGGGCGATAGGCGCTACCACGCTCAGCCCGTGGCATGTCCAAGATGCGGGCCTCAAGTGTTTCTTGAATGGAACGGGACCAGAGTTTCAGGGGATGAGGCCGTCAAGCTCGCTGCAAGGATGATCGAGCAGGGAAAGACGGTCGCGGTGAAGGGGCTGGGAGGGTTTCACTTGGCGTGCAATGCGCAAGACTCTGACGCCGTGGAGAGGCTGAGGAGGCGAAAGTCTCGCGAGGAGAAGCCGCTGGCGATCATGAGCCTCAGTCTAGACGAGGTGTTGGCTTACTGCCACGTCGGCCCCAAGGAGGAGATGGTGCTCCTCAGCCGGGAGCGGCCTATTGTGCTCTTGAGGAAGAAATCTCCTTGCTCGATAGCTGATAATGTGGCCCCGAGCAACAGGTACTTGGGAGTGATGCTCCCGTATACGCCCCTTCACAGATTGTTGCTGGGAGAAGTCAAAGACATCCTCGCCATCGTCCTTACCAGCGGCAACATATCCGACGAGCCCTTAGCGGCGGAAAACGACGAGGGGAGAAAGAGGCTGAGCGACATTGCTGACGCGTTCCTGATGCACGACAGAGGGATAGTCAACAGATGCGACGACTCGGTGGTTCGGCTCCTCGAGGGAGAGATGTCGTTTGCGCGTCGCGCCCGAGGATTTGCTCCTCTCCCCGTCACCATTCCTCTTGAGGCAGAGGTCCCGATCATGGCGTGTGGACCGGAGTTGAAGAACACCATGGCGTTCCTTGTGGGGCGAAACGCGTTCATAAGCCAACACATTGGCGACATGAAGAACGCTGAAACGATGGATCACTTCGAAGCCACGGCCAATCGCCTCAAAGACCTCCTTCGGGTGGATCCAGAAGTTTACGCCCACGACCTCCATCCCCTGTATCTCTCCACTGAGTTCGCCCTGTCTCAGGAGGGTCGTAAGATTGGTGTTCAACACCACCACGCGCACATAGTCAGCGTAATGGCTGAGCACCAGATCACTGCCCCGGTGCTAGGGCTCTCTTGTGACGGGATGGGCTTCGGAACTGATGGGCAGGCCTGGGGCTGTGAGATCCTGAGATGCACCTATGAAGACTTTGAGAGGATAGGCAAACTGCAGTATGTGCCCATGCCGGGAGGAGATCTGGCATCTCTTGAGCCCAGGCGAATGGCTCTTAGCTATCTAGTGAAGACCTTGGGTCCTGACCACGAGGAGACGGTGAGGTTCATGGACACTCACTTCTCGGGAATAGGCAGCATAGTCCTGACGCAGATCGAGAGGGGAATCAATTCACCGATGACCTCCTCTCTGGGCAGGCTTTTTGATGCAGTATCATCCCTCTCGGGATTCGTTCATGAGAATAGGTATGAGGGGCAGGCGGCGATGAGGCTCGAGAACGAGGCTGCTGAGGGCGTCGCTGACACCTATCCCTACGAGATTAGAGACGAAGACATCCTCACGATGTGTCCCGACGCTATGATAGAGGGTGTGGTTGGAGACTTGGGCAGAGAATTGGCGCCGCAAGTGATAGCGTCCAAATTCCACAACACGGTCGCCGTGATGCTGGCTGAGGCATGTGAAGCAGCAGCTCGAAAGGTACATTTAGAAACGGTTGCTCTGAGCGGCGGCGTCTTCCAGAATGCGCTCCTAACGTCGAAGCTGCTTCATCTGTTGAGGTCAAGGCGCATGAAGCCGCTCGTCAACCGTAAAGTGCCGGCTAATGACGGGGGAATCTCTTTGGGGCAGGCGGCAGTTGCGGCCGCAAGATTGAGATAGACAAGATTGAGTCTTGGCAAGATTATCGATCGAGCAGTAGAGTGGTCGAGCACCCAGATGACTGTAGCCCGATCGATCGCCTGGGCGCAGATTTTTAAGGTTAGTCGGCACACATGACTGCAGGGGGGAAATATTCTACATGACGCCATTGGATATCATCAACGATCTAGGCCAGTGGATCTTGTCTAACTTCGACAAGGTTTTGTTCACGGTTGTGGTCGTCGTCGGAGGATATGTTCTGTACAAGGTTGTTTCAAGAGAAATCACAAGGCTCAAGGATCGGAAAAAGCTGGAGGAACACATTGCCTTTACCTTGAACAGGATTATCAAGTGGGTTGTTGCCCTCGCGGCTCTGTCAGTCGTTCTGGCGCAGTTCGGAGTAACGCTAGGCGAGATATCTGGGCTCTTGACCCTTCTCGGCGGCACCATCATAGGTTTTGCGGCTATAAACACGGTTGGAAACGCTATCGCCGGCTTGATAGTGATGACCAGCAGACCTTTCAGCGTTGGAGACAGGATATTTTTCAACGGTCAATTCGCCGACATCGTAGCTATTGAATTGATCTATACGAAGATGCAAACTCTAGACAATGTTTTGGTTTCTGTTCCCAATCAAGAGCTACTGAAGGCGGAGATTGACAATTTTGGGAAGAAAAGAGTGGTCAGGAGACATGTGACGGTTACGCCTGGATTTGAGTATGATAGCCTAGACGTGCAAAAAGCCTTGTTAGAGGGTGCAGCCGGGGTCAATGGGGTTTTGAAGGAACCTAAACCATATGTTTGGATAACGAAATTCCAGAACTATGCCGTCGAATATGAGCTCTACGTTTTCATAAATGACATAAAGAGGCTACAGGAGATAGATGCAGAACTGCACCAAAAAGTCTTGGACACGTGCAAAAAACATGGCGTAGACATAAGTACACCTCTATTGCTGAAACAACTCTGAGACGATTCGAAATTCCCATGTGTGGACCGATCGATCTTCTATAGCCATCTCTTTCTTCTGAAATAGGCAACCATCAACAGTCCGATCCCAAGCATAACTAGCAGAACTATGGGATAGCTCCAAGGGGAGGCAAGCTCTGGCATGAACTGGAAGTTCATTCCATATATACTCGATACTAGGGTGAGGGGAATGAATATTGTAGCGATTATCGTCAGAACCTTCATCACTTCGTTCATTCTGTTGCTTACGCTTGAGAGGTAGATGTCAAGCATCCCTGAAAGCATGTCGCGAAATGTCTCTACCGCGTCGATGACCTGAATTGTGTGGTCGTAGACATCTCTGAAATATATGCGTGTAGATCCTTGAATGAGAGATGACTCCCATCTTTCTAGGTGACCGATGACCTCCCTCAAAGGCCACACCGACTTCCGCAGAAATATCATCTCTCTCTTCAACCGGTGAATACGCTGCAATGTTTCTGGTGTCGGGTTGGCGACGAGCTCGTCTTCCCTCTCTTCGATCTCTTCTCCACGCTTTTCGAGAATTGTGAAATAGTTGTCGACAATCCTATCGATTAAGGCGTAGGCAAGATAATCAGCTCCCATCTTTCTTATGCGGCCCTTCTCGCTCCTAATTCGGTCTCTGATAGGATCAAAAACGTCTCCTTCGCTCTCCTGGAACGAAATGACATAATTTGAG
Source organism: Nitrososphaeria archaeon (assembly GCA_041862235.1). Lineage (GTDB taxonomy): Archaea > Thermoproteota > Nitrososphaeria_A > Caldarchaeales > JAVZCJ01 > JBGVSY01. Next base: position 6,439 of record JBGVSY010000012.1, read on the forward strand.
CCAAGAATTACGCTGACCTGCTCCGCTCTAGTTTCATCTTGCTCTTTATCGTAATAAAACATTTTCAGCACAACGAAGATGTAATCATCAAAATCCTCTATTTTCGGACGTTGTCCCGTATCCACAATGTCTTCTAGAACAAGAGGATGTATAGAGAAGTGTTTTCCGATTTTGCCTACAACGTCGACTTCATGAACGCCGTCTATGTTTATCCATGTTACAGTCGGTTTATCCTTGAAGGGAAAAACCTCCTCAACATCTTTCGCCTCCTTCTCTTGATACTGCGTTTCATCATAGTCAATAAGTGTAATCCTTGCCATTTCAGTCCTTTTCAGTCCTATGTGAACGAGACTCCCTGGCGGGAGACCAGCTTTCCTTGATTTCCTGTTCATTACTCTGGGCATAACGCTTCGCCCGACACAGGCTTTTCCTTTGCGTATTCTTATAAGTGTTTGAACTTGCGATTAAAGGAACAATCAATCCTCAGAAGCCCCTCTGTGAGAGATATCGATCGATCAATTCACTCAGTCTATGTGTGAGAGAACTTGGGCCAGAAGCTCAGCCGTCTTTCTTGCTGCCTCCGCAACCGGTGGCGTTAGGTCTTCTCCGAACTCGGTGTTCTCGGGCTGGATAGCAAGCAATCGAATGTCGGCGTGGATCGCGTTCCGAAGGTACTCGCAGAACAGTTGAAGTGGCAGCGCATGGGTGGAAACGGCTGGTGGAATCGTGCTTGTCACCTCCACCAAGATCGCCGAGCCTGCGTTTCTTCCGATCATCGCGGCGTCGATGATCAAGATGTGACTGGGCCTGAACTCAGTGATCGGCTCGAGGAAGCTTTCCGGTACTGTCTCG
>JBGVSY010000013.1:0-9233 GCA_041862235.1 Nitrososphaeria archaeon
TACCATGCGAAGTTCATATCCGCTCACGTAGAAACGAACATTCGTGATCGGAAACAGACCGTCATTGTCCAGTCGAGTGACCACCTGAAACTCTTCACCTTCTCTCACAGCCTGCGGCAGAATCACGTCGAGCGTGGCGGGCGCTTCCGGAGAGAGAACGTTCACGTTTATTGATCTCTTCACGTCAAGAGACTGCGGTTCCCCGGCCCCATTCTTTAGCTCACCCTTCACGTCGATGGATAGCACATACTCCCTTCTTTTTCCTGGCTCGATCGAAGTGAGTCCTGGGTCCGACACGCTTAAGACAAGTGATGCTTCCACACGTTGTCCTGTGGCAGTTAGGTTTTCGAGAATTGGCTGGGACGCGGCCACGTTCGTATCTGCCAGAAGCACCTGGACGGATGAGACGTACAACGACGCATTCTTCCTCACGACAACTGTTTCCACCGTGAAGTTGACTCGAGCGTTACCGTTCACCGTGAACGTCTCGTTCGTCGTGACGTAGATCCAGAAGACCACGCTCCCATGGTCTTCCAGAAAACTTCGAGTTACTAGAGACTCTTGGGCACTTGCGGGCTCCACGAAGAACGTGAGAGGCACGATAGCCAAGCAGAAGGCCGCGAGCAACTGCAAAACGAGAAGCCGGAGCTCCCTCATCGTTTGGTCCCACTCCGTCTGTAGTGGTTTCGAATCATCTTGCCAACTTTCCTGAATATCTTATCGTATCTGCGAAGCGCCTCCTCGAGATACTCATCGCCAAACTGAGTGATGTGGTATATCCGCTTCTTGGGACCCCTGCTGGACCGCCGCCACTCGCTTGAGACGAACCCCATCCTCTCCATACGCCTCAACGTCGGGTAAAGGGTAGCCTCCTTGACGGAGATCACCCCGTCTGTGATACTGTCGACTTGCTGCATCAGCTCGTATCCATGCATTGGTTTCTTCGCTAAGACAAGCATAGAGATCAGACCAATCAAACCCCTCTGCAACTGGATCTGCAGGTTGGAGAGGAGTTTCTCCATCTCGGCCTTCCCGCTCACTGGCCCATCTACCTTGGAAGCCAATATACAGACAGGCTATATATAAGGTTGCACACTATCCATTGATCTCGACTCACATCGTCGATCGATCGAAAGGCTCAAGTCAGGCTTTCGGTGGCTCGCCAACCTCCACGCGCATATCAAGGGCGTCTTCTTCACCCCTCATGACGTGGTAGCTTGGTGCGGTCACCTTTCCGCCTCCAACCAGAACGTGGCCGTGGGCGATAAGCTCCCTGGCCTGGTACGTGGACTTCGCTTTGCCTTGTCTGAAGACAACGGTTTGGAGCCGCCTCTCGAGAAAGTCTCTAACTGTTAGTTGGAGAACGTCGTCACAGGTTGAACCACTCCTAAGCAGTCCCATATTGTAGAGCTTGTTCACCAAAGAGCTCTCCGCCTTCTTCCTGCGCTCCTCGCTGAGGCCAAGGGTGGTGCGCGCCCTTGTCCGATACCTACGTAGCTTGCTACCTGCTCTCCACAACTCCTTTTTGTTTCTCAGCCCGTACTCTCCTATCAGCTTAAGCTCTTCCTTGAGAACGTCACTCCTCCACGGATGGGACGGCGTTTGGTATTTCTTATGCAGCTTTCTGGGGTCGCCCATCTATGCGTCGCTCCTTACCCTAGCTTTCCTCAGTCGATCGATCCGAAAGTGATCAGCTATAAAGTTTGCAGACCCGTTAGAGGTCAAGCTCACTGATGGACAGAGCGAATAGACCGCTCTCACATATCTGGAGGTGAACGCGAGCGAACGATACTTTGCGCTCGTACCACTGCTGCGGGAAGAATAGAGGTAGACGAACTTGGCTTTTGAAGCCAAGGCGTCTTGAACAGCCTGTGAAGTGAGGTTCGTGGCCACACCTTTGCCTTGGCATTCAGGTTTTGTTGCTACTGAGTAGAGGCCCGCGGCTTGCCTCCCGATGAAGATCAGCCCCACGCCCGCCGGCTTGCCCCCAATTGTAGCTAAGTAGATCCTGAGCTTTGGATCTGGGTCGAACACAGCCGACCTCCAAAAGCGGGCGAAGGCTTCCCGAAGGTTGGTGGGGATCTTGAAGGCGCGGTTGAATATGGACGAGAATGCCTCGACCTGACCCCTCTGCACCACTCGCACCTTCACGTCGGATCGGGTTTCTCGCCGGGTGACCTCACTATCAACGATCATCACGTCTGATATGGACGATTCTTTGTAGCCTCTTCTCAGAAGCCTTGACGGCAGGTCTCTGGGTCGTGAAAGAGGTGTGATCGCTATCCGCGGTGGAACGTTAAGCCCCGTGTAGAAATCCTCGATCTTGTCTAGCAGCTCATCTAGATCGGCGGATCTGGCGGAGACGCCCGTTGCGTAGTTCAACATTCCGACCGGAATGTGGGAGCAAGAGAAAAGCACGGCACCTCCGATTTCATCAACTCTGAGCCCCTGCCCCTCTCCGCTGAGAAACAAATCTTGCTCAGTTCGCTCGACCGAGCTGCATACGTGTATAATGGATTCAAGGTCTCTCACCTCTGACTCAACCTCTGGTCCAACCTCATCATGGTCCAGGACTAATCACTCTTATGACCGCGGGTCGTCGGTCAATCCTCGTGCCTCACCCTGTCCCACCCCAGCCTTCTCCGATCGAGTGTTAGGCCCAAACCTCGCTGAGGATCTCTTCCTTGAAGACCCGGGCCAACGACTGTATGTTCCGGAATGTGTCGTCCCGGAGCTGCGGAAAACGATTCTTCACCACATCGGTTAGCCTGGGTCTGAGACTTCTGGGAAGAGCCCCAGAGGCCTCCGTCAACCATCTAGCCGCCCTCCGCGAATATTCGGGGTCTCCTAGGAAGGGAGGCAGACAGGAGACGTTCTTCAGCCAAGAGGCGCAGAGGAGAGCAGTCGCCTCCCTAGTCCTCCCCGCCAGGTGGGCCGCGAGGTAGTCCTCCTCAGAGGGCTTGGAGAAACGTCTCGCAAATGCGGCCTGATCCTTGAGGTATCCTAGCTTGTGGAGAAGGTGCGTTACCTCATAGTCCTTGACCGCTGTGAAGATCAGATACGAAGATACTTGGGAAACTTGCGAGAAGAATGGAAAGATTTCGCTCGCCTCGAGCAATGCTACCGGAAGCGGAAGAACGTAGAACTCTGGTGAACCGTGGATTGCCGAGTGCCCAGCTTCATGTCGGACAGCTGCCTGAGCTACTATTCTGGGCTCGGCCTTCATTCTCTCAATGCAGACCGTGATTCTGGGTAACCCTCGCCAAGCTTCGTGTGTGGCTAAAAAGGTAGAGTCGACGCCTCCCGTCTCCACGCCGAGCGCCGCCTTTTCCTGGTTCAGCGAGGCATCCATGGCGGAACTAGACTTGTAGATGTTCAGCTCCACCATGGGAGGGGAAAGAGAGCCCATGCGGCCATAGCACTCGTCAAGAAGATGAACGACCGATTCCCTCTCCTTCTCCGAGATGACTCCCCTTTCCACAACGTGGATACGGGTCATCTCTGCTCTTTCCGGTTCAAGCCAGGAACTGAATCATGGGGCTTGGCCGTGCTACCCCTCCTTCCTCTTGGCGGCCAGTATCTGTTTCTTGGACACCCCGACGGCAGCCGATTTCCTTGCAGTCGTTCTGGTTCTCTGGCCTCTGACCTTCAGGCCTAGGCTGTGTCTGACGCCTCTCCACGACTTCATCTTGATCTGCTGCTCGATATCCTGTTTCATAGCCAGGGCCAGGTCGCTTCTCGTTAGGTTCAAGTCCTTCCCGGTGGCGGGATCCCTCTGCCTGTTGACCATCCATCCCGGTATGCCTACTGCCGTTGGATCCTGGATAACTCCTTCCAGACGTTGTATTTCTTGATCGCTCAGGAAGCCAACTCTTTTGTCGGGGTCAATTCCGGAGGCTCTGGTGACTGCGTTCCCCAGCCTGATCCCAACACCCTTGATCTTCCTTATTCCGAATGGAACTCTCAAAGAGCCATCTATGTCGGTACCCATTATGCGCACGATGTGCCTGAACTCTTCGGACAATCCCGACACCGCTCACATTCACGCTTTCCGTGATCCGTTATAAACATTGATTCCCCTCAGGGCCCCACAGGAGGGCCCTTGGTCTATCTTCCCCAGGCAATTAGAGGTGACCGAGAAAGGGGCAATTGTCGAAGGAATTGGTTGGCTTTGACAAGGAGACAGAGCGAGAGTTCACCCATCCATGGCTGTTTAGGGACACAAGTAGACAGTGTAGTCGTCGATCAATCAGTGCCTATTAGGTCTCCCAACCTAATTCGAATGGTCGACAGCGTCAATATGTGCCGGTGAACGGTGACAAAAAGGTGATTCTTCACTTCTCCTTGGTCTTGACTATGTGTTCTCCGAAAAGTTTCCTGAAAGTCTCGTCACCTATCAAAGGCCCTCCATCTTTCCTGGCTACTGGTTGTTTTCCCGGCGGGTTGTCCCTGTAGGTGGGGATTCTTTCATTTATTCTGTCCTCGAAAGTTGACGTGTTTGGATTCTGGTAGAATATGCCTATCGGTATCTTGTCGCCCCACTCTTGCGATTTCAGCCATGCTTGCATTACCTTTTTCTCTTTTTCTTCCACCCTACTCTTCTTTACAAAGGGATCCCATCCCGGCGCCTCATCCAGTCTATACACCCTTGTTCTGTAGAACTCCGCTGTTTGTATGTCGTTGTAGGTCACGCAGGGCTGTAATATGTCGATAAACGCAGCTCCCTCGTGCTGTATCGCCGCTTTTATCAGCTTCTTGAGGGGTTCAACCATCATCGAATAGCCCCTTGCTACGAAAGTGTAGCCGGACGCCAGGGCTAGGGCCATGGGGTTGATAGCATCTTGTATGTTTGGTTTCGCCAGAGATTTGGTCTTCAGCCCACTCATCAGTGTGGGTGAGGCCTGTCCCTTTGTGAGTCCGTAGACGCCGTTGTCATGCATGATGACTGCCATGTCTATGTTTCTCCTGCCCAGGGCTACGAAGTGTCCTGCTCCTATGCCCAGTAGATCGCCGTCTCCCCCGTGGACCACGACCGTGAGCTCAGGATTGGCCAGTTTTATCCCCGTGGCGAAAGGTATCGATCTTCCGTGGAGAGAGTGCACGCCGTTGACGTTTACGAAATGAGAGGTTTTGCCGGAACAACCTATGCCGGATACGACCACTGTTTTTGTCGGATCTAGCGCCATCTCCGCAAATGCCTTGTAGACAGCGGAAGTTATCCCGAAGTTTCCGCACCCTGGGCACCAGTCGACCCATACGTCTGTCCTGTACGCGCCTATGTCACTCGCCATAGCTCAGCACCAACCTCTTCTCTCCGTTGATGACGCGGCGAATCGCGGCGATCAACTCATGCGTGTACATCGGCCTCCCAGTGTACTTCGTAATTGCTTTCTCTATCACGATACCTGTGTTTAGAGTTAAGACCATGCCGGCTTGAGCGAGATAGTCATGCTCCACGACGATGACTCTCTCCAGGTCGAACCTCTCTACCACGGAGCGCACGTAGTCTGACGGAAAAGGCGAAAACATCTTCAAGTGCAGATAAGCGCCTTTCAGGCCTTGATTGCTGAGTTCCTTGAGTGCATCGAGAACAACTCCTTTCACAAAACCCCACCCTATAGCTAGGAAATCGGCGTCTTCAGAGCCGAAATACACTGCCCTCTTTTCTGGAGGGATCTCTCTGTCCGCGATCTCTAGCTTCTTCAGCCTCTTATCGTACATTTTCACCCTGTTCAGGGGATCCTCATTTACGTGACCGGCCTCGTCATGTTCGTCGCCTGTATGCCATGTGACCACCTTGGATCCAAGGAACGCCCTCGGGGATATGGTGTCGTTCAAATCGAACCTTTTGTAGTCTTTTGGGGGATTGTATGATATTTTTCCTCTCTCAATTTTTAGGGCCGATAATTTTGGTACCTTCAAGGTGGCTATAGAATTGGCCAGGAACTTGTCCAAGAGATGGATGACAGGCGTTTGATACCTCTCAGCCAGATTGAAGGCTTCTATGGCGTCGTAGAATGCTTCCAAGTGATCGCCGGAGGAAAGCACTATCTTCGGAAACTCTCCGTGTGAAGCGGACAGCGCGAAGAGCAGATCGCCCTGTGTGCCTCTCGTTGGCTGACCTGTGCTTGGTCCGCCTCTCTGGTAGTACGTCACTACCAGCGGCACCTCGTTTATCCCCGCCCAGCCGAGGCCTTCGACCATGAGACAAAACCCGGGGCCGCTGGTTGCGGTTGCGCTTCTAGCACCGGTGAGAGCCGCCCCTATCGCAGAGTTTATCGCAGCTATTTCATCCTCCGTTTGTATGACGATGACGGATCCCAGGCTTTCTCCGTTGACCTCCAGCCTTTCGGAGGATTCAAGGAAGAAGCTTTCATCCGCTGCAGGGGTTATCGGATAGTAGCTCTGATACCTCATGCCACCAACAATTTTGGCCATGGCAACCACGTCGTTACCGCTAGCAACCATCAGTTCGTCGCAACCTAGCTGGGATCGACCTAATTCATGCGGCGATCCATACTTGCCTTTGACCACATCTGATACGTAATCAACGACGAAGCTGTTCTGTTCGATGACCTCAGGCCTTCCCGCGAACCTCCTCTCGAGGCCGTATCTCACGCTCTTTCCATCAAGGTTCACAAGTCCTGCAACGGCGCCCACAAGTATGGAGCTTATGTACCTGGATGCATAGGCGGCTCGAAGCTTGAACTTCTTCGTCACCTCTGCCAGGATATCTGGGTACCTCAATTCTACAAGCTTGACTTTTCTCACTTCGCCTAGGAATTCAACTAAGGAAGCGACCGTACCGTCGATCTTCAACTCGGCAAATGTATTCTCAAGCCTTCTCATTAGATCAGGCTCGACGCTTGAGATGGAGCTCGGCCTCCTATCGGAAGTCGACTTGTCGAAGATCAGGTACCCTCCATCTTCGAGGTTACCATGGTGGGTGAAGATTGTTTCCGCGTCCATGGCGCCGACCACCTGCACTGGGTAAGTCAACGCCTGCGGAATTTCCGTCGTAGATATCCTAGCGTGAACGTAGCTGTGCCTGCCTTTAATGTTCGAGAAGTACTCTCTGTCAGATGTTATCCCATATCCCAGACGAGCGAAGGCGGTTGTCAGGACGTTTGCACTGGTGTCTAGACCGGCGCCTTGGGCACCACCTAGCAATAGATCCAATTCCCGTCTGGCCATTTGACCACGCGTCTCCTAATCCGCACAAGGAGCCTCTTCCCAGGCTACCTCATCCACATAAACTTCAGGTCGTATCAGTAGGCAGCGATGTGCCTTCAGTTCTCCTATGGAGTATATGGGTCTCTTGCAAGAGACGCAGTGTGCCCATCCTCTTTTCTGGATGGCCTCTTCGATTCTTTCTCGTCTCAGCTCTTCGAAATCTTTGCACGCCTCGCTGCTGACGATCATCAAGTCTCCATTCCTTACACATAGACCAAGATATTCATAGACATCATGCAATGTGAGATGATTGCACTGGACACATCTAGCCTTCTCGTTCCTAAGATATCGGCTCAACTCGACTTTCATCACTTAGCGATGGTCCCGACAAAATGCATTTAAGCATTTATCGATCGATCTGCACACAGCCCGCCAGTCCGGCGACGTCCTGAAGGCGACCGACAGAAAGCCTCTCTTCTGGCCAGACTCGATCAATCGAATCCTACTAGTTGAAATCCTAGGGCCGGTCGGAGAATTTTCAAAGCAAAAAGGGGATGGAAAAACGGTCTCACTGTTTTGAGCTTGTCCGTCGCTTCTTGATTGCCTTCTTAACCTTCTCGATCGATCGCTAAACTCTAAAATACCCGAAACGCAACTAATAGGCATGAAGCTCACCCTGACCGAGCTTTTGGTCTTGGCTATCTTCTTCGTCCTTCTCGCGCCTGTAGCATTGGCTCACTCGCCGCTTTCCACAGGGGACAATGAGAGCCTTGCGACGGCCACCCACATCCCCGATCCCATCAAGTCATGGGCCATATACAGTGAACTGCATGAGGGGGGCGAGGCGCAGTACTATCGCTTCGAGATAGGCGGGGGGCAGAGGATACACGTCAGCTTGCTCATCTCGACGGATCCCGAGGACAGGGGATTCACACCAGGAATGGTGCTCATGGGTCCAGGATTAGTAACTCGAGGCACGGTCCCTGACTATGTGGAGGTACCGGAAGGAGCTGGTAGCGTGGCGGTGGAGGGGAAGCAGCCCACCCAGGCTACGTACGAGCCGTTCTCGCCCAGTAGCTTCTACATGTTAGCCGAGGTGGACTTGGATGCCCCTGCCTCTGGGACATACTACATAGCGGTGTATGAACCCTCTCGGGGAGGTCACTACTCTATCGCGGTCGGGGACCTTGAGTCCTACACCCTGAGCGAGTATGTTCTCATCCCCATCAGTTTGATATCCGTGTACCAATGGGAGGGTCAGAGCCTGGCCCTGGTCTTTGCCCCAATGGGACTAGTCATTGCTGTAGGCCTAGCGTTGATGATCTGGCGGTGGAGAAAACGAGGGACTCCGCAGAGTCCTTCAGGATGGGTGGGGGCCTTGGCGGGCCTAATCTTCCTGGGGAGCGGCGCAACCGTTCTCTTTCAGATGGCTTTTTCGTTGACCAACGCTCCTCTGTCGTCGGAGATAGGACTCACGCTCTTGTTTGCCTTGATGCCTATCCTTCTGGGCATTGGCGCCCTTCGCATAGTTCTCAAGGCTGGAAGGAGACTGAGGACGCGGACAAGGGTATACCTGGCAGTCCTAGGGGTCTTAGCCTTCTTTGCCTGGGCAGGCTTACTCGTAGGCCCGATCTTAGCACTGATAGCCAGCGTGCTACCCTCCAAGAGTTCCAAAGAAGCTCGCTAGCGCTCCAGCAGAAACTGCAACTCTCTCGTTATCTGATCTCGATCGATCAACGTGCTACTGCTTTCTCAGAAAACCTAAGCAAATCTTCATAAGAGAATATCACGACTAGTGTGCGCCTTGACGATAGTCAAATTGCCTAGAATGCATAAGCGCGAGATAACAAAGCTCATCCGAGAGCAAATGCTCTGTCGGATCGCATTCAAGGGAGACAAGTACCCGTACATGGCTCCGTTTCAGTACGTTCTCATGAACGGGTCCCTCTATTTTCACTTCACAGGTTACGGGAAGAAGATCAGGCTGCTTGAGAGGGACAAGCGGGTTTGTGTTGAGATAGAAACGTACCGAAAGGATCTAAGCAAGTACAGCTTTGTTG
>JBGVSY010000014.1:0-6594 GCA_041862235.1 Nitrososphaeria archaeon
GCTGGTCAAGCTACAGAGTGGGGGTGACCAGGCTGACGTCATTCCAACCTTGCTGGAAGAGATGTACGTCTTCCTCGCTGAGGATCGCAGCCTTGATCGAATCTGGTCGGAACGTTTCAGTCTGATCGCTGGACTATTGGAGCTGGGAGTGTCATCAGGGTCATTGACACGCGAAATGTATGAAGGGATCCTTAGGAGAACGCCTTCCCACCTCGTCAACTTCGTGAGGGCTCACTACGCCGCGGTGTCCGCGTCGCCCAGTGACGTCGAGGATGCCTACACGGCGGTGTTGAGCGAGACAGGGCACGATCGCGATGTGGAAGCCTGGTTCTTGGCCGCCCTAGTAGGTCGCGGCCTAGGCGTAGAGGCGATGGGTCTTGCCGAGAAATCTGATCGTGCCGGAGAGCTGTTGCCGCGCCTGAGACGTGCGTGGCTCTGCACCCACCCAGAGTCGGCCAAATCAGTCATCTCTGCCGACGACGTGGCCGGGGACCCGATCGGCGAGTTCCTGGCTCAAGGGGCAGTTCAGGATCGGGTCTCCTACCTCAGGAAGACGACCTACGGGGGTACACGAACCGTGCCTGGGGCGTTGTGGGCTGGCCCGGGAACTGAGGAAGAGCCTGAGGGGCTGCGAGGCTTATTGAAAAGGATCACGTCCACGAAGAAAAGCCTTGATGAGATATCGACGGAATACGTGGCTCTCACCCCGCTGTATGCTTCTTATCGCGGGGACACGAAGAAGGAGGAGCAATTCAGGGAGCAGCTGAGGATCGCCGGCTACGGGGAATACAAGTACCAAGATGTAGATGGTGCGTTGCTCGAGACACTTGTCGCGTGGGGCGATCAGGATCCTACTCAAGTTCGGTCGGTGCTTCGCGCCATGTGGGCCGCCATCCAGCCCAACGACCAGATCCTACAGATTGACTGGCTGCGCAATGCCATGCTGACGCGCTGCCGCAACGTCCTTGCCGCGGACCCCGAAACACTGATCCAAGACTTCTTGGGCTGGCTCAAGAAGGAGCTGGTGGACAAGGGCCGCTACTGGCAAACCGGGAACATGCAGTATACCTTGAAGCTCCCGGATACAACGCCCCTAATGTTCTGCGTATTCTCCGCCATGACTATTAGCCACCTTTCACCAACTCGTCGAGATGAGATCCTGTTGTCCGGACTGCGCACATTCAAGTCTGATTCATCGGCCGTCCAGGCTGTGGCACAGCTCTACAACAGGGACAAGGAGGTGCTGGATCTCGTCCCTCCGGTTGAGCTCAAGAAGAACCTAGTTGAGGCGTGGCAACTCGGCGTGGCCATGAACGCAATCCCGCATATCCTCAGGGCAATGGCCGCGCAGGTACGAGAACGACTGATGGCTGAAATGAAATGAGAATATGGAAACGCAGGTCTAGAGAAGAGAAGAAAAAGACAGGGCTTGGACTGGCGGGCCCGGGTCACACCGCAAGGCGGGAGATCAATGAAGCCTCCCGCATCGCAGACGAGGCCATCAAGTTGCAGGCAGTAGGCGAGCATACTATGGTGCAATCCAACAGCGTCCACGGCATGCGCCTCGTCTCCGCCATCGAGAAAGCCCTCGAGAAATCGCCAAACGACTTGGACCTGCTTGTCGCGAAGTCGGGGGCGCTCTGCTCTGCCTTGCAGTTCAAAACGGCTGAAGACGTGATAGACCAAGTGCTTTCAATCAACCCCGAGCATTTTGAGGCGCGAAAGCGAAAGGATCATTGGGCGAAGTGGACACATCTATTCCGCTATCCGCCTTGGTCCAGCAAAGCCACAACACTTCACCCCGTCGTGGCGGCGCGTCTTCAGTACGGGATAGTGGTTCAGATTGTTCGCGACGGTCTCCAAGTTGGAATAGCTGTTGTGAGACCTGCGCAAAGACAACAATTTCCGCGGGGACTGTCAAATAGGATGAGATCTAGATGGGAACCTGTGTGGTCCCAGACTCCCCACGGTCCAATCGTAGCCCACTATCTGCTAGTCGAAGACAATCCCGCCAACCCATATAGAGCGGAAGGCTTCCTACAGACCTCTGTTCCAGATGAGGTAACTCCCTCCTCGGCATATTGGCTACTTCAGCGGATGAGCAATCTCAATAGTTGTTTCCTCGTCATCGCTGAGGGCAGCAAGGTCCTCTACAACGCTCGTTACGTCTTTCCCGACGCATTGAGGTCGACCTTACGCTCCATCTCGGACAAACTTGTCCGCCAGCCTGTGAAAATGGACAGGGCGACATTTCAGAGAGCATGTCAATGGCACATGCAAAACTTCGATATGAAACGAATCCGATTCTAGGCAAGGCACCGCTATCGATCGATCGCTAACACTTCTTCTGTCTTTTCTATCTATTTCTCGATGTTTGGTTGATCATCATTTTCAGCCTTTCTTGGCTCTGATCTTCTTCAAAGCGTCTTCGGCAGCCTTGCGAACGCGGATATCTTCATCTTTCAAAGCCCGAGTGAGGGGTTCTACAGCCCTTGCGTCTCCTATCTCTCTAAGAGGTACTGTAGCCATCGCTCGAACAACCGCGTGTTCATCCTCAAGGGCGAGTATGAGGGGTTCCACCGATGGCTGCCCTATCTGAGTTAGAGCCGTTATTATCATTCGAACAGCAACCTCTGTGTTATCTTCCTCTTTGAGAGCCTGTATGAGCGGTTCTACGGCGGACTTCCCTATCTTCACCAGAGCCGTTCCAGCCATCGCTCCAGCGGCAACATTCTTGCCCTTAAGAGCATGAATCAGAGGTTCTACGGCTTCATCTCCTATGTCTGCAAGAGCCGTTGCTGCCCTGCCTGCAACAATGATATTTCCATCCTTCAGTGCGTGCGTGAGGGATCCTATCGCCGGCTTCCCCATCTTTCCAAGAGCATCTGCAGCTCTCTCTCGAACAGCCCCCTCTTTATCCCACAAGGCTTCAATGAGTGATTCTATCGCCCTTGGATCCCCTGTCCCTCCAAGAGCCATTGCTGCTCCCTCTCGAACACGCCAATCTCCGTCCTTCAGAGCTGTGCTGAGTGGTTCTACCGCCGGTTCCCCTATCTTGCCAAGGGCAGCTGCTGCTCCCCATCGAGCAAGCGTGTTATCGTCTTTGAGAGCCCGAACGAGGGGGTCTACCGCTGGCTCTCCTATCTGTGTGAGAGCGGCTCCTGCTAGCGGTCCAACAGTGATATCTTCATGTTTGAGCGCCTTTATGAGCGGTTCTATCGCGGGCTTTCCAATCTTCACAAGAGGCAGCGTTGCTGCCGCTCGAACACCGATGTCTTTGTCCTTCAGAGCCTCTATCAGGGGCTCTATAGCTACCTCTCCCATCTCTGCAAGAGCATCTCCTGCTTTTCCTCGAACACTCCAATCCTCATCCTTCAAGTCCCCTATCAGCCTCTCAACCTCCTTCTTCATCGCCATTTCGCGGTCCCCTCCATTTTTGGCTTAAGCAAATCAAATGCTCCCATATCTACAACTCCAAAGTCTACAACGTCAAATCACGTATAACTTTTTTGCGATAGATCAAAATGCGCTATATTTGTCGGAATCTTGGGTCTATCTCAACAGCCTTGCGCAAGCATTCTCTAGCCTCTCTGTTTCTGCCCAACCTATTGAGAGACACTCCCTTGCTATACCATGTCAAAGCATTCTTGGGGTTTATCTGCAGTGACCTGTCATAGCACGTCAGGGCCAGTCCATGTCTGCCCAACGTTGCCAGAGACGTCCCCTTGCTACACCACGTCAAAGCACTTCTGGGGTTTATCTCCAGCGCCTTATCGAAGCATGCTATGGCCTCCTCGTGCACACCCAGCCTGGCCATGGACACTCCTTTGCCGAACCATGCGGCAACTTCTCTCGGATCTACCTCCAGCAACATATCGAAGAACGGTATGGCTTCCCTGTGCTTGCCCTGTCTCCACAGAAGCATCCCCTTGGAACTCAATGCCCCAAGATGTCTAGGGTTTATCTCTAGCGCCCTATCATAGCACGTTAATGCCTCCTTGTGCCTGAGCAATGTACCCAGAGAATTCCCCTTGCCAACCCACGCCTGAGCGTCAGCAGGGTTTATCTCCAGCGCTCTATCGTAGCATGTCATGGCCTCCCTCCACCTGCCCAACGCAGTGAGAGATGTCCCCTTGTAGAGCCATGCCCAAGCATATCTCGGGTTTGTCTCCAGTGCTTTGTCGAAGTATGTTATTGCCTCCTCATGCTTGCCCAACCCAGTGAAAGACATGCCTCTAGTGGCTAACCGAGCAACAGTTACTTTGCTCATCCTCTTTTTCACCTCTGGAATATCACCGAACCGGCTCGTGTAGACCTCTGCCAAATCATCTCTCAGAGATTCGAAGCTCTGGTATCGATCATCCGGCCCTTTCTCCAAACATCTCAAGACCATCTTTCCCAGCTCGCTGGGTATCGACGAGTTAAGCCTCTGGGGCGGCGCTGGGACCTCATACACGTGCCGATATGCGAACTTGGGGCCCTTGAAAGGCAGCTGTCCAGTTAACATCTCATAGAACACAACACCGAAAGAGCACACATCGCTACGCGTGTCAACATCCATGGTCTCAAACTGCTCAGGAGACATGTAGGGACGCGTGCCGGCAGGGACCCCTTCAACAACTGCCCTTCCCAGAGCCCTCACCAATCCGAAATCCGTGATCTTCAAAACCCCCTCCCTTGTGAGCATTAGGTTCTCAGGCTTGACATCCCTGTGAACGATACCCCTCCTCCCACCGTCGAGGTCAACACTATTGGCGTATGTCATGCCATCACAGAACTGGATACCGAAGAACAAGGCGTCTGGAACCCCAAGCCTTTCTCGCAGAAGAGTCTGCCTCAGACTTCCACCGTCAACATACTCCATGAAGATGTGAGGTTTGTATTCTATGACAAGAACAAAGAAGGCTTCAACTATGTTCTCATGACTTCCAAGCTTCACCCAGACCTCGCCTTCACGATGGAAATCTCGCACGACCTCGTCGGCAGCCGTGTCTCCTTGATAGAAGTACTTGTCTTGGAAGCTCTTGACGGCTAGGGCCCGTCTTTTCTGCCGATGATACACTATGTATACGACGCCAAAGCCGCCCCTTTTCACATCGCCAACCACATAATTTTCTAGTATTGTGTCTCCGACTTTGTATTCCAAAGCTTATCAATCACTCAGAAACGTCGAAGTTTGATTAATAAGATCTACCTTCGTTTGGCTATCTATTAACCGATCGATGAGACAAATGAGAGGTGGAAAATGATATAAGACCCAACATGAAATAGGGAATAACAAAGATATGAGAGTTTTAGCGAGAATAAAGAATTCCAGGTCGGTGGGGTAAGCAGAATGGTCACGGCCAGTTTGAGCGAACTCGTGTCTGGTTCGATGTCCAAGATAAGGGGCGTGTTCTCTAATATCCGGCTTGAGAAGGTCAGCAAGCCGGTAGCCATTCTTGGGTCAGGGATTCTGTTTTCGATACTGGCCCTATCCCCGATAGCGCTTGCAGGGGTCCTCCCAGATGTCTTCTCTGAGGTCTTCAACTTGGCAATAAAGAAATACACAAAACGAAAGGGAGTTCGAGCGAAGATTACCGAAGAGACCTTGAAGATTATGTCGGTGGAGGATATGGGATCTCTGCTTGTAGAACTTCAGGGTAGTATGGATGATCTGATGAGAGAAGACAAAGAGGCTAGGCTTCAAATCACGCGGCTGATCAAGGAGAGCATGAGGTCCGAAGAGTTTCTTGAGTACCTGAACGAGCAACAGTCCTTGGCTGTGCTGATCCAAGAGAACCTCAGAGAGTTGTTGAGAGAGTTCCCGGAGATGAGTGAGGACATCAGGGAGATAGGCGGCAAGATCGACAATCTGATGGACCAGGTGAGGGATGTCAGGAAGCTGCTGATTGAGCTCAGAAACGACCTACGAGACGTGTTGGCTAAGGAGACTGGTCGGAGAGAAAGGAGAGAGCTGAAGACGAGGGTCGCTGTGACGCTAGGTCAGATGCGCGCCTCCTCTAACCTACCCCAGGCAATGACGTCAGCTTACGAGACCTATTACCTGAAGATAACCGCTGAGAAAATCGAAAACAAGCAGTACCAAGAACTGATGCATAAGACTAGCGTCTGGGAAACGGATGTCGCTGAACTGACGGAAAAATCGGCGAGGCTCGTAGACGCTGGGGGTAGCGAGTTCCTCCTCTCAAGAGAGCCCCTTATCATCGGCAGAGCACCAGGGTATGAGGAGGTTCGACTTGAGGACAAGTTCGTCTCGAGGGTTCACGCCTGCCTCATGTATGACTGGAAATCCGGCGAGTACCTCATCCGTGATCTGAATAGCACGAATGGCACGTTCTTGAACGGAAGAGATGTTGAGAACTCTCCCGCAAGAAGCGGGGACGAGATATTAATGGGCAGGACTTCTGTGAGGGTGGAGATCGACCGAAGGCTGAAAATCGTGAGCGCAACTGGCCTCGAGCACACACTGGAGGGCTACCTAATGGTATTAGGAAGATCCCCCAGCTCCAAAATCTTGGTCTGCAAAGACCCGCACGTCTCTCGGCTACACGCCATGGTCACGTACGACGCTCGGGAAAGCAGCTACAGAAT
>JBGVSY010000015.1:0-86391 GCA_041862235.1 Nitrososphaeria archaeon
CTGGTTGACCGTCTTCTATACCTAGAGCATCCATGTCTTCAGGGCTCAATTCACATATTGCAACGGCGTCCGAGTATTCGTCGGCGAACTTGCCTGCCTCCAGGGATTCTCCTTGCTTTAGGGTTCTCCCCGTGACCAAGATTCCTCTTACAGCCGGCAGTATACATCACATCCAGCTAACCGCAGCAACCGTCCATCGATCGTTTACGGTAAAATGGTTTACGGTCGACCAGCGGTTGATGGGCTGAGTTCACCCCGAGGAACGCTTGACTGGCTTCTCTAGCAGCCGTGACTTTCGGCCTAAGGAGCCGTCGCTCATGTGAGGCTGTCTGAGCAAATGGTCCCCTGCTTTCTCGATCTCACGAGCCTCTCTTGAGAGCTCCAACGCTGCAGACAGCATCTCGTGGGCTGACGAGCAAAGCGTTGTGTAGGTGTCTCTATCCTTCTCCACGAAGCAGGCTCGAGTTGTGATTTTGGCCACCTGCTCGGCTATCTCCAGGGCTGCAATTGCCTTGCAGCGAGCGTAGGGATTTGTGAAGAATCCCTCGGTGGCCAGCTCAGAGTTGATTTTGACCCGGGGAAGAGTGGGCTTACGGTTCTCTTTGACGGCAGCTATCACCTTCTCGATCTCCTGAGTTAGAAACGCGTAGACGCCTGTCGCTGAAAGCACGCCTACCATCTCCGCATTGAAGAGAGCCATTTCGGTCGGATCCAGAAACTCTCTTCTAGCACCGATCATCGAGTCGGCGTTCACCACAAGGTAGCCATGTCCCATCTTCTCAAGGCTCTCTGTAGCCTTACTTCCCGGCTTGTCGGTGACGAAGATCGTTGGTATGTCCTTCCCAGCGAACTCTTTCGCCACAGTCATCGGCCCCGGGAGAGTGGCATTCGGAGAAACCACGACGACTATCTGAGGAGAGATCTGTGCAGCGAGTTTCATGAGGTCTGCGGCATCTTCGGGCGAAAGCTTGGACCCTGAAGTCACAACTCTGACATCAAGGTCTTCTCTGTCTGCCCTCTCATCTATGCAGTACTCCAACATCGGCGAAGAGCCAATGTTCCCAAGCTTGATGAATAGAACCCGTACAACCAAGACTATGCACCTCGCTAGATGGCCATCAATGGAAAGTTAAGACTTTTCGTTCCAGTTGGTGAGTTGATCGATCGCAGGCGCTACGAGACTCCACTGATCTCTTCCTGCAGTTTTCTTAGAAATGCCACCATGAACCTGTGTCTCTCACGAGCTATTTGCTTACCGCTTCTCGTGTTCATAGAATCCTTGATCTTGAGCAACTTCTCATGGAAATGCGTTAGGGTGGAGGTGACTTTCATTGGGTCATATCTCCCAGGTTTTTCCGATGGATCGTGGATGGCTGCTCCTCTTGCCCCTCCGTAGGCAAATGCGCGAGCGACGCCAACTGCTCCTATGGCATCGAGTCTGTCAGCGTCCTGAAGTAACCTTCCTTCAACTGTGTTCGGCTTCAAGCCCGCCCCGTATCTGTGACTGGCTATCGCTCGGCAAACAGCCTCGACTATGTCGGACGGAACCCCATGTTTACGCATGATTCGTCTAGCTGTTTTTGCGCTGACGACTGCGTGGTCCAGTCCTTGTTTCATCTCTCGGGTGATTCCAACGTCATGCAGAATCGCCGCAAGTCTGAGAACGTTGAGGTTAACGCTCTCTCTTCTTGCTAATGTCAGGCAGTTCATGTGTACCCTGCGAACATGTTCCCAGTCGTGCCCTGATGATTCTCCGCCCTTCATTAGGCGTTTCACTTCAGTCTCTATCACCGAAAAGATGCGCTTGGAGATCAAGGAAACGTCAAGAGACGGCACGGGGCCGCGGATATAAGTGCGATCGATTGTTCCAAGGTTTATATGGAGACCTCGGAGTATTTTATGTGAAGTGAGTGGCGCTTGGATGAGGGCTTGAGACCTGCAGTTGTGAAAACAAGGACCCTGGAAGACCTCGTTATGTTTGCATCCGTGATGCCGGTGTCTGTTCTCAATATCTACCGAGCCGGAGACAGTTTTGTGGTGTTCACCTACTTGGAGCTCCTCGCCAGCTCGAGGCCGGTCGTCTATGTTTGTAGACTGTCAAAACCTCTTGACAAGAAGTTCGCACATGTGAACCGTATCTCAGGCTTGATAACCTTCGCGGATTCAGTCTCGGCAGACGCAAACACCGTGAGCATCCCAATTATCAACGTGGAATCGCAGGATCTATTCCTCGAATCCGAGATCTAGGGTTTCCAGAGGGCCTCAAGAAACAAGTGCATTTTGATGCTTTTTCGATTGATGGTAAGGGGGGTTAAGAGGCCCCGGGCCGATCGATCGGTAGGAGCTTTGCATCGACGACGATGGCTGATTTCTCTCCAAGTAGTACAGGATTGAGATCCAGTTGCTCGATCAGTTCTTGAAGCTCCGTGCCCATAGTTGAGACCTTCAACAGAAGATCCAAGAGAGCCTCCTTGCTGGGCTTCATTCCTCTGTATCCTTCCAAGATCTTCGCTGACCTTAATTGTCTAAGCATGTCCTGTGCGTCGATCTTGCTTATGGGCAGGACCCTAAAGGCGACGTCTCCCAAGACCTCAGCGAAGACACCCCCAAGACCCACCATCACCGCCAGCCCGAAGGCCCGATCTCGAGTCAAGCCTACTATGATCTCGACTTCTCCTTTCCCCATCGTCTCAATCAGTAAGTCCTCTCCTGGGAACCGCTTTCGCATTGCCTTGAGTTGCTCTCGGAGCTGCCGTTGATTGTTGATGCCGAGGGCAACGCCGTCCACCTCACTCTTGTGACTGATGCGTGAAGAACAGACCTTCAAAGCGAGGGGGTAAGGGAGGTTCACTGCTTCGACACCCTGCTCCGGAGCCACAAGTTGGTATCTAGGTGTCTCTATTCCGTAAGCTCTGAGGAGATCTTTGACTTCCTTCTCAGTGGGTGTGCGATGCATCCATGGAACCCGGTTCATTTTCAGGATTCTCTCATCCTGAGACACTCTTCCACGAGTCTCTGATCTTCTTGACGATCTCCAGTCGACATGTTCAGCAATTCTGTCTAACGCCAGCACCACTCTCCGCGGTGTTTCAATCACCGGGATTCCACTCTTCTGCATGGTTACTTGCTGGTTTTTCGTGAATTCGCCTCCCGCTGCGCAAGCCACAACGGTCTTTCCCCAATCTTTGAGGCTGGGCATGAATTCGTGGAGCTCGGAGATCGTCTGGAGTAACATGCCGTCTTGGAACACAAATGTCGGTAGGAGTATGCTGACCTCTGGGTCTTGGGCCAGGGCTTCGAGCGCTATTTGGAAGTCATGTGCCACAGCGCTTCCCGTGAGGTCAACAGGATTGGAGACTATGCAACCCTTGGGGAGGTTTTCGCTCAAGTTTTTCAGCGTCGGTTCTGTTAAGTTGGCTACCCTGAGAGTTCGCAGGCGTTCAATCCAGTCCACCGCTACCACGCAAGGCCCTGCGCCGTTGGTTACCATTGCTATGCCCTTACCCCTGGGGAGTGGCTGGCTCGAAATCATTTTCAGAACATCGAACATTTCATCCAAGTCGTCAACAAGCATCAATCCAGCTTGAGCCGCTGCTCCTCTGAAGACCTCGTCCTTGCCCGTCAGTGCGCCCGTATGGCTTTTGGCTGCCCTTGCACCAGCTTTCGTTCCCCCAGCCTTTATTGCGACTACCGGTTTCTGCCACGATAGTCTTCGGATGACATTCATGAAAGCCTTCCCATCTCGCACGTCCTCTACGTAGAGGGCTATCACTTTGGTGAGTGGATCATCGGATAGATAGAAGAGGGCATCTACCTCATCGACGTCGCACTTGTTTCCGAAGCTTACGAACTTGCTGACCCCGAGGCCTGACTCTGCAATCCATTCTAGGAGGCTACAACCGTAGGTGCCTGACTGTGTAACGATGGATATGTTTCCCATCGGAGGGCGTTTCATGGCTTCTATGGGGTGAAAGAAAGTGTTGAATCCGTTTTCGCCGTCTAGTACTCCAATGCAGTTCGGCCCTATTACTCTAATCCCGCTTTTCCGAGCTGCCTTCACCAAGTCTCTCTCAAGTTGAGCACCCTCATCTCCCATTTCCCTGAATCCCCCTGATATGACAACGGCTCCCTTCACCCTCTTCGCGCCACATTGTTCGATAACCTGAGGTACCAGGTTTGCACGAACAGCGACGACGGCTAGGTCTATGTCTCCCGGCACCTCATCTATGGTCCGGTAGACCTTGAGTCCATCGATAGTTCTCTTGTTGGGGTTGATGGGGTAGATCTTACCTTTGAACCCGGACGCTAGCACAGACCGAAGCACCTCATATCCTATCTTTCCCGGTGTAGCCGACGCCCCAATTACAGCAACAGATGTTGGCCGGAAAAGGTAGTCCATTCGATCAGTCAGGGAAGTCCTCGGGTGCCTACTATTTGTCTCTTCTCTGGGGGTGTCTCAGAGAAGCATGCTTCCACGGTCGCACCGGTCCAACGTTCGTTTGCGAAAGTCTGCTCTCGAACAGGGCTGTGGCTGTGTCAAGGAGGGTATACCCACGAATCTCGCGGCCACCGTTTTAGTAGAAATGCGATCGCAACCGCGACGGCTGCTGCGACGATGACAAGGAGCGTCGCTGGGCATAAAATGAATGTCAAGCTGACTCTGGTGTCGCTGTCGAGATATCCACTCATTTGCTGCGTCTGCTCCCAGAACGATACGCTGGTGCGGAACTCGCCTTGAGGAATCATGGAAACCCTGAATTTTCCGTTTTGATCGGTTTGCCCCTTCACACTGGTTCCGTTCACGAGGCTGATGAGAATCGACGCACCTGGCAGCGGACGACCAATTATGTCTAGGGCTCTCACCTCGATGATGGAGATTCGGCAGGGAATGGTCCACTCTGTAGGTGAATCCAGCTCGAAAGTAAGTGCGGGTACGGGCGTAACGTCAACGGACTGCCAAATGACTTGCTGTACAACCCAACTCCCCGGTTCTAGGAATGTAGTTGTCTGACGTGAGAGGGACTCATGTCCTCCAGTCCTTAGAGATAGAACCACTCTGTCCGGTGCTATGGCGATGTCGTTGCCACTGTGATCGGTTAGCCTGAGTCGAACCTTCTGCTGAGTTTTCCAGTTGGCTCTAACCTTCTTGGAAGAGTCCATCAAAACTTGGACTGTCTGGGACTCAGAGTCAATGTCTCCCGTCCAGCCGCTGAAAACCCTTCGCGTTCCATTTCCAAGACTCAGTGGTGATGCGATAGAAAGGTTAGATACTTGGCCAGCGTCAAACCAGCCGGCTCCAGCTACATTACCAAAGAAACTTTCAACGCTTAGCTGGTACTGTTTCTTGAAAATGGCTCTTAATGCCATGTCGTCGGCGATAGAGAGAACTCTTGTGTTGCTCGTCTGCGAATCATTCCAGTGGTCAAAGACGCTGCGCGATCCCTCTTTCCCCGGAACAATCAACTGTATGATAAGGCTTCGCGTCCCAGGTTCCGTCACGATCCTAACCGTTCCGTTACTATCGGTGTAGTGTTGCTCGCTATCCAAGGTAACGGAGATATTGCTGAACGGCGCCTCGACTGACAGTAGATAGCCTGCTCTGAAGCGCTTGATCAACACATTGTTTTCCTCGTTGTTTTCCCCGACCGTGTTGGTTGGATCCACCTGCGTCTTGATAACATGGCTTCCCTGTGTAGCGTTCCACCTGATCTTCACTAGCTTTGAGGAACCCGGTTCAAGAGAGTCTGTTTCCCACAGTACCAGATCGTCGTCTACACTCGCGGAGACTATGAAATTGTCAGCGCTAGCTGTGCCCTGGTTCAATATCTCTATGGAAAAGACAACCGTCGACCCTATTCTCGGCTCTGCGGGGCTGAGTGTAATGTTGGCGACCACCAGGTCGGCGACTCTGTACTCTATCTCCACTTGGAACCCGGTGTCTGAAGCCGAGACCACGGTTACCTTAACCCCGCTGCTGAGGTCGACAAAGGACTGCCCCGGCTTGTGTGCAGCGTCGTGAAGGTCAGGCGTTGAGGGATCAGCGTCTTGAACGACCACTATGCCGCGCCCAGATTCCTTCGTTTCATCCACGTAGCTGATTATGACCCCGGATTCGGGAAGAGCTGAATCATAGCTTATCCTCACCCGAGACTCGATGAGATAGTACTTCTCGCTGGAGAGCACAATCTTGAACGCCTGGATTTGGGAGCTCTTGATCTCAATCCCTTGAATCCAGTATGTGAGCGTTTCTCCAGCCCTCACGACATGTACATTTGATTCAGGCAGCCAGCCAAGCTTGAGTCTGCTCCAAGCCATCAGCTCAGCCGGGGAGTTTCCCCCATCGTTCCACGCTCCCTCATCCATCAAGCCCCAGGGGCCGACGAAATCGAGAGCCCCCGCGGTGTCATACAGCTCTGGAAGACCGAACTGGTGGCCCAGCTCATGCAGCCAGACTCCAAGCGGATCGCTTTCGGCGATGCAGCTCACCGAGATCGTGATAATCCCCCTGGGTGTGCTAAACTCCACCGAGCCTACGTACGAGAATGACCAGATATCATCAGGCCTCTTGGTGCTGGCCTCATCATCCCCAGTGTGAACGATTATTGCATGAGAGTATCCGCTCAGGCCTGGGAAGCCAACCGCGGTGAAGCTGTCCTCGATCATCTCCCGATGTTTCTCTTGGGTGAAGTTTCCGGAGCCATAGTATTCCTTTGTCTTGTTCAGGCGGAGCCAGCCAGAGGTGACGTTTCCAATGAGATGTACGGAGCCATATGAGACCTCAGAGAGATAGCTGTTCATCTCCGTGAAAACGATTTCTCCTATCCGAGTCGTCGTACTGCGATTTTCTAGGCCAGGAAACTTTACGAGGATGACGATCACCGACTGTTCCCCGGTGACTGGACTCAGATTGTAAGGCTGGAGGCCAAGGATGGGATTACTGTGCCAGGGATAAGCAACCTGTCTCGGGGGTGCGGGAGAAAACCCGGCTAGGGTCGCAGGTTCCAGATAGTTGATAGAAATAGATAGAGGCAGGCAAAGAACTATGAGTTGACTAACTAGCCAGACACTCAGCCCAGAACCTCTATTCAAGCCCTTACTCTCCAACACCCAGAGTCTCAGACGTAAACTATGTCGAAAATATACGTTGCGGGGGTCGCAGTCGATGGATCGTTCATTTAATGCCCCTTCGACGTTACTTGAGAGACCTCGCCATTATGTAGGCATCTTCACCATCTATATAGTACGATCTCTCTCTGCTTACGATAAGGTAGCCCAGTTTCTGGTAGAGCTTCGTTGCCTCCTCATTTGAGGCCCTTACCTCGAGACATGATTCCGCGCAACCGTATAATTTCTTCAGCGCTTCCAACACTCTGACCACCATCCCGAGAGCAAGTCCTTGGCGGCGATGCTCTGGGAGAACCGCCACCGAGATTATGTGGCCTGTCTTCCGAACTCGCAGCTTCTCGATCCGTGACATGTTTCTTTCGACCCTGCACATCACATACCCAACGACTCTCCCTTCGATCTCTCCAACAAGGAACGCCGCTGGGTAGTCGCGGAGGAGCCGTAGGAAGAAACCATAGCTGTAGTTCTCTGGAAGACAGGTTCTGTTTATATGCATGACATGGATAAGATCTGACTCTCGGGCGTTTCGAATCATGAAGCTGCCTGACCGTGGATGCGTGCTACTTGCGCCGGGCTTCAAGCCCTGTCTCCGCCCTAAGTTCAGTGCGCTCTAGGATGCGTCGATAGATTAAAAATAGCATCTCTCCTCCACCTGCTCTATGCGTCCGATCGATCCAGAACCTCGAATTGCGCTTCTCCAATGCTCTCACAGTAGGTCTTAATCGAGCGGGCGAACGCCTTTTCACTGTGTTAGCGACCCGCAAGTTAGTCCTCTGATATCCTCGTGCAGACGAGTTGAGCGCGCAATCGATCGTACTTCATGTGATGCTGCACGAAGAGCAGCCCGAGTTATCCAAGTAGCCAATTGCCAGGGGACATAGGTTAAAATAACGCCAGCTCTTGCTCGTGGAAGCCATGGACACGCCTCTCCCAGACATGTTTAGCCTCAGCGGCCAACTAGAGGTGATCAAACAAAAGGTTACGTCCAAATTCCAAGTGAAAGACTTGTTCTATGATCGCGGCGTGTTGACCTTCGAAGTGGAGCCTGGAGATCATAAGATCAAGTTCAAGCAGTTGACGATAGAGCTCAAGAGTTTGAACAGCTTACCCACCCTGAGCCTCGAAGACGGAAGGCTTCTCCTCAGGATACTTGAGTTTAGGCGTCGTCCTTCGAAAAGGACTCGTGTCCCCTTGATCCTTTTGCTCGCCACCGTAGGTACGATCTCGGTTGACGGGGCGTTGAGGATACTTCTTGATCCACACTACCAAGAGTTGATATCTCCAGTTACTCTACCCAAGCTGATTCTATATGTCTCAATCTACACGGCCATACTTTTAGGTGTCTTTGGTCTTCACGAGCTTGGGCACAAGATCGCGGCGGCGAGAAAAGGAATGGATTCTAGCCTACCATACTTCATACCCGGAGTGCCCGGCTGGCAGCCGACCATGGGAGCGGTCATCTTCCAGAGAGAGCCAGCAACTAATAGAGATGAGCTGTTCGACTTGGGTTTCAGCGGGCCTCTGGTAGGATTCTTGGTCACGGTCGTTGCGACGGCCTTGACGTTTGCGACGGCACCTGTACCGACCCCGGCGCAATGGCAGAACTGGATGGCTAGCGGAGCAGAATTCCAGGCGTTTCCTGTTCCACTGCTATTTGACATCATGATTTCCGCGGTGGTTCCGAACTCACAGGGAATGTACCTGACGCCTTTGATCCTCGCTTGCTGGCTGGGATCGATGGTAACCGCGCTGAACCTGATGCCTGTATGGCAGCTGGACGGCAGCAAGACTTTCAACGCCGTCCTCCCTAGAAGGGTACAGAAGATTGTCTCCTACGCCGCGCTCGCCGTGCTCTTCCTAACAGGCTGGTTTTTCTTTGCCTTCATTCTCTTGTTTCTTATGCCTCGTACGCCTCACGTTCCTCCACTGGATCGGTACTCTCCGCTGACCCGATCTAGAAAACTTGCGTTTGTAGGGGCGCTTTTCATGCTAGGCCTGACTTATGTGGTAAACTTCCAGGTCTACGCTGCTTTCCTTCCCTGATGATAGTCAACTAACTAAGTCTTGAGCGGTGCCTCAGCCGGTCTGTTCCGACCAGATTCCACGAGGCTACTTGACGCGTTTGGGATGGCAAGCACCTTCGACTCTCTGCCCTTGACCCTAACCGCGTAGCTTAAGGCGTCGGAGGCTGTGTCAAATCCTCGCATTTTGAAGATCTCTGAGACCATGGTCTTGGGCATGGTCGAGACCAGAGCGACCTTGGCTCTCTCGAGGGCAGATAGCACGAGATAGGCTCCGTAGCCACCTGGGTCGAATTTCTCTCTAAGGTCAGCCTCTATCTCATCGCGTGACCTATATTTCTCCATCCAGTGTCTGAAGGCTGTATTTCCTTCCCCCTCTGCACACTCAGCAACCAGAACGGCCACTCCACCATCCTCAAGCCCCCCCATAGCATTCCTCAGCGCTCCGAGAGACTCGTACAGGCTGACGTCCCGGGGATACCCTCCAGCGCTCGCGATGACGATCTCGCACTTTCTCTCTATTGGAACGCGATAAATCTCGTCGACAACTTTCCTGGCTTCTTGGAGAACTTGATGGACATCGCCGGCGAAGGCCGCTGCCACCTCTCCCCGCGAGTCTAACACCACGTTGAAAGCGAAATCCACTCCCACCATGCTAGCGGCTTCTTCCCTTTCCTTGTGGACCGGGTTGTCGGATAGAATGCCTGGACGAGCTCTTGGATCTAGAAACCTAGAGAGGTTTCTCATTACTGTATCAGCTCCAGCCAGCCCAGGAAGCACGGTTCCACACCCTCCGCTGTATCCTGCAGCATGGTGGAACTCGACATCTCCAGTAACTATCTTGAAATCCGCCTCAGCGAAGAGCCTATTGACGAGGATTTCGCTATCGAGCGAGCTGCGGCCTAGTGAGGTCAGCGGACTTTTCTGAGGGTTGTGGCACACGTGCTTGAGTAGTCCCGCGATCTCTCGTCCGAGAAGCCTGGAGACCTCGTCTTGGGTTGGTTCTCGCCGTGTTCCACAAGCGAGGAGGACGGTGATGTCGCTCTCCTGTACTCCTGCCGATGTCAATTCTTGGATCAGGGATTTCACCAGTAACTCAGCTGTGGATCGGCGGGTCTGGTTGTCAACTGCTACAACGACCTTGTCACCCTTCTGAACCTTTTCCGCGAGAGGAACTGTGCCCAAAGGGTTTCGCAGGGCATTCTCGATCTCCTTCTCTTCATGGACGGTCAGGTGTCGTCTAGGCTCTAAGACGGCGAGCAGCAGGTCGGGTGCAGGGTCAACTGAGATCTCGGTCTTTCCGTAGGGAAGCCAAACCTCTACCAATAATCTCAACCGGCATGAGCGACAAGTTGCAGCGATTTAACCATTGTTGAGAAGACCGCAGGATTTGTTTATATCCGGAGAACCCCGCTCTCTTCTGATCGGTGGACTGGATGACTTCGAAAAGCCCTGAAGACGTTCTCTACAGAGTTTTTTTGAAGACCGAGGCACTTAGAACGGGAGTGTTCAAGCTTTCAAGCGGGACCCTCAGCCCTTACTTCATCAATATGAGGCTGACTCTGAGTTACCCCTCAGCCTTCTCTTCTCTGGTTGCAGTCTATTGTCATATCCTTCAGTCCAGCGACATCTTGGAGAGCCAGGAGTACATATGCGGCATCCCAACCTCTGGGCTGCCCTTCGCTTCGGCTGTGGCGTATTCTCTCGGCAAGGCTCTCATCTATGTGAAGGGCAAGGGAGAGACGCATCGCGGAGAAAGGATGATCGAGGGAGTGTTGAAGGCCGGCTCTAGTGCGGTCATGCTTGATGACGTGGTCGGAACTGGCCTCACTCTTGCCAGCGCATCCGAAGCTGTGAGAAGACAGGGAGGGATAGTGACCCACGCCATCGCATTGCTCGACCGCGAGGAAGGGGGCAGAGCGCTTCTTCGATCCAATGGGGTCGAGCTCCACGTCGCGGCAGGGATCACGGACATCGCTCAGAGGTTGCTTGATGATGGGGTCATCGACGACGACATGTTCAAAAACGTTACGGCTCAGACGACGTCTCGGAAGATCGATCGATCGAAACCCGAGAAGCAATAGTCAGCGGTCTTTACCATACTGGGAGCAGAGATTGTATTAATACCTCCTTTTAGGTATACCTCTGGGCGCAAGCAAACTCTGCGAGCCCTCAGTTGGTGAGGATCTTGAGCAAGCCTTCGAGAGCGTTAGGCGGCACCACGTTTCGAACCAAGACCGAATGCCGGAGAGCGGTATGGAACCTGCTGCTTGAGAGGAATGTGGCGAGATACCCTCTCCCTCCACACGGCCGAATCCCGAACTTCCACGGTTCTGAAACTGCTTGTCGGAAGGTGGCGGAGTTGATGAAGTTCAGGCGAGCGAAAGCAGTCTTCGTGGCACCGGACTATGTGTTGAAGACGTTGAGGGAACTGGTGCTCATGATGGGGAAACGTCTGGTGGTGCCGCTGCCTATGATGCAGGGCTTCAGGGAGATAAGCGACGTTCCTCCAAGCAAGGTAGGTGAAGCCTCAGACCCCAGAGGTTTCAAGAGGTTCGCGACTGGAGCCGGATGCCCTGTCGACGTATTTGTGCAGGGAGCAGTCGCTGTTGACCTCAAGGGAAATCGCGTCGGGAAGGGCAGAGGTTACGGGGACAGGGAGTTTCGCATTCTAACAGAAAAGGAGTTGGCCGGAGAGGAATGCCTGAGGGTCTGCGTAATTCATAACCTACAAGTCTATGACGACTTATCACATCTGATGCGTGAAAGGGACGTTGCGGTGAACGTTATAGTCACCCCCAGAAGAATAGTCAGATGCGCCTAGGCTCGCCGCGATTCATCGGTGCTTACCCCTTCCTCTATGAGACGGTCTCCTTCTCAGGAGAGCCGCAAGGACGGCTACGAGAAGCACCATGGCTAAAGCGATCTGAACCAAGAGAAGCGGGTTGGATCCATCGACATCCTGTGGGTTGCTAGTCGTCGAAACCTGGGTGGTCATAGTAGTTGTCGATGGCTCACCATCTGAGGTAGGCGCGGAGATGCGCACTCGACCAAGCCTTCCTCCGACATCATCTATGAACCAAAGATACCCATCTGGCGAGGCTGAGGGGCTCGTGGGCCGAACACCTGTTAGAGGAAGCTCCTCAAGACCTTTCTGATCTTGGAAGCCGATCCTTCCTCTTGCGCTGTCGCAATACCAGACCCCGCCGTGTTTATCCGCGACCATGTGAGAAGATGCAGATGCACCTGTCGGGAGAGGGTATTTGTGGATCTCGCCGGAGGCAGATAGATGCATAAGATTTCCCTCACTTGAGATCAGCCAAACAGACTCATCTGAGGAAGGCGTCAACGCGTAGGCGCGTTCAGGCAAAGCTATAAGACTCATCTCCTTGTTCTTGACGTTCACCACGGCAACGCTTCGATAGTCTCTTGTGATCGCCCAAAGATTCTCTTCTGTCTGGCAAATCACGTCTTCACCGTAGGCGACCGCCACCCTGATGCTATCAAGCGAGGTGAGGTTGTCTGCTCGAAAGAGGAATAAGTCTTCGCTGTCGGGAAGTGAAAGCCAGAATCCCAATGGCGACGGAGCGATGTCATAGGGTTGATGTGGGAGCTTCACGACTAACGGCTGGGTAGAACCTTGGACCAGAACTCCTAGCACGTCTCGATTCGCGAGGAGGAAGAGGACTTTGTCTTGGATTGGAAGAAGCTTCCCAGGCTTCATTCCTTCTGGGACGAGGTACTCTTCGGTGGCATTGGTTTTGGGGTTAAACGCTCCAACCGTGCTTTGGGACGGAATACTGACCCAGATTCTCCCGTCAGGGCCTGCGGCGAGTCTGCTGGGCTTGTCGCTGAACGGCGGGGAAGAATACTGGGGCTCTGGAATGGACAGAGTCAACGGCTTTGAAAAAGCCGGAGTTATGAGGAGTAACAGACCTAGCATCTCCGCGGTGTACCGCAAAGGCCACCCTAGCCTTCCCGTTGCCACAAGGCTGGTAGACCTGCCAAAGGAAGAACTAGTCAGTATTCTCACCGGTCGACAGTTGATGAGCTTCTCTAATAAATCGTTACGATGAATGCGGGGAAGCTTAAATTCCAAGGACCAGGAGTCGACTGTTTATGGAAATGATCAAGAACTTCCATGATCTTCTCAAGAACGTAGATGGCAAGGAAAGGTCCGCCCGGAGAGCTGTGTTGCTGGCAGCAGCCGAGGGTATCAAAGCAGCTCAACCGGGAAATCTGTTCAGACACAAGGTGGCGAGGAAAGGCGATTCACTTAGGTTGATCAACAGAGCGCTAAAACTCAATAGGTTTGGAGAGATCCTCGTTCTCGGAGCCGGCAAGGCTTCTGTGAGGATGTACCGGGCTCTTCAGCCATTGATCGAGGACAAGCTAGTCGGAGGTGTTCTAATAGTGCCCCGCGGAGAAGAGAAGAAGGTCCATGGAGGAAAAGTTCAATTCATTGGCGCTGGACACCCCATCCCCGATGAAGATGGAGAGAAAGGAGCGCGAAGAATTCTGCAAGTGGCTCGCAGTGCAAGTGCGAACAGCCTTGTCATCTGCCTGATCTCTGGTGGAGGATCAGCACTCATGCCGTCTCCCGTTGAGGGTCTGACGCTGAAAGACAAGGCATACGTGACTAACCTGTTATTAAAATCGGGGGCCAACATAGAAGAAGTCAACACGGTTCGCAAACACCTGTCGGGAATAAAGGGAGGAAGGCTGGCCGAAGCCTGCGGTGCAGCCACAGTAGTGACCTTGATCCTCTCAGACGTGGTAGGGGACCCAGTGCATTCCATCGCCTCGGGGCCAACCGCTCCTGATCCTACCAGCTTTAAGGAGGCCCTGGCCGTTCTGAAAGGGAGAGGCATTTGGAGTAGCGCGCCCGCCAGTGTTCGGAAGAGATTGCTAGCTGGAGCAGCGGGAAAGGTGAAGGAGACACCCAAGCCCGGAAGTAGGGTATTCAAAAGGGTGACCAACCTGATAATCGGCGGCAACCTAGATGCGTGTCTCACTGCAAGAGAATCTTTGAGAAAGCTAGAGTTTGATGTTCTGCTACTCACAACTCACCTTGAGGGAGAGGCCCGACACGTAGGAACCGTACTCGGCTCGCTGGCTCAAAGCGCGGATCGCTATGGGCTTCCTCTGAAGAGGAGGGCGGCTATTGTTGCAGGAGGAGAAACCACGGTAACAGTTTGTGGACAAGGCTCGGGAGGAAGAAACCAAGAACTGGTCTTGAGCGCCTCTATGAAGATGGCGAGCCTTCGCGGCGCGGCGATGGTTTCTGTTGGAACCGACGGCATAGATGGACCTACGAATGCCGCCGGTGCCGTAGTCGACGGAAAGACGGTGTCTAGGTCCAAGGTCATAGGTCTGAGCGCTCAAGACTATCTCAGGGAAAACGACTCTTATCACTTCTTTGAACGACTTGGAGATCTCATCTTCACTGGCCCGACTGGTACAAACGTTCAGGACATATCAATTCTGGCGATGGTCTAGGTCTGTGCAGGAGGAGTGATCTTTCGGCT
Organism: Nitrososphaeria archaeon; assembly: GCA_041862235.1. Taxonomy (GTDB): domain Archaea; phylum Thermoproteota; class Nitrososphaeria_A; order Caldarchaeales; family JAVZCJ01; genus JBGVSY01. The sequence continues at coordinate 14,675 of JBGVSY010000015.1, forward strand.
GAGAAGCACCAGAGCTTTCACCGCAGGCGAAGAAGGGTTGAAATCCAGCGGCGGGATTCCCTTTCTATCTGCATCCGCTATGGATCCGTCGTAGGGGATCAGGGCCTTCGGGGTAATGTGGTGCCTCGACAGTTCGTCGATCAGGAACTTTTCATCCTCTGCTGACGCCACCTTGTTTCCGATTAGCCACTTGCTTCGCACGGAGAGCTTACCGGCTAGTTCCGCTATTTTGAGCGACACCTCGACGGACTTCACGCTGGGTTCTGTGACGATGAGTAGGACGTCGAAGCCACGTATGGTGCTTCTTCCCAGGTGCTCCAGGCCTGCCTCCATGTCCATTACGACAGCGGCTCTTTCTCCGAGAACCAAGTGTCGAAGAAGCCCCCTGATCAAAGCGTTTGCAGGGCACATGCAGCCGGAGCCGGCGTCCCTCACTGTTCCTACGACCATCAGTTTCACACGGTCAGGCCCGGTCACCGCGAGCTTGTCAACTAGATCATCAACCTGAGGGTTGAGCCTAAATGCTCCACCTCCAAGCGTCGCTCTCTCCTCGATGATTTCCCTGTTTTCGACAAGGGGCACAATCCTGCGGCGCACCTCCTGAGGTATGCCCAGCGCCGGGGCGAGGTTCAGGGTGGCGTCAGCGTCAACGGCCAGGACATCGAAACCATTTCTCGCCAGCAATCTAGAGAGGGTTGAGGCCACTAGGGTCTTTCCTGAGCCACCCTTCCCCGCCACAGCGATCTTCAACGAGGATATCTCCGCGGCGGGCAGGGCTGCTTCCTGTAGATAAACCTAGTTCCAGGCAATCATCAAATCCTCAGTCTGTTTCTACCGAAAATCCTTAAATGGCATACCCTTATCTGGCGCCCGAAGGTTTTTTGCCACAGCGAACTTTTCACATTCCGTCTTGATCTGGGTGATGACAGTTGAGTAGTAGGAGTATGAAGCTGAAGGTTAAAGAGCTGAAGACAGGTCTCGGGACCTTCAAGGACCTTGAGATATCCCTTGGCAGAGTGGTGGACGAGTCCTGGGAAGAACCCATGGGCCCGACCCCATATCCCAGCATCACAGATCTCAGACAATGGGATAGGACACTTCTGAAAAGATACAAGCCTTTCTACATGCCGTTCTGTGACTTGTGTTGTCTCTGTACCTACGGGAAGTGTGATCTAACCGCCGGAAAGCGAGGGGCATGCGGCCTAGATGTGTTTGGTCAACAGTCGAGAGTCGTGCTTCTGGCAGTTTGCATTGGATGCAGCACCCACACCTCTCACGCCAGGGAAATGGTTGAGCACCTGATCGAGAAACTTGGTAGAGGGTACCGCCTCGATGCGGGGAACGCAGTGCAGGTAGAAGCACCGCTGACGAGGTTGGTCTGCGGCGTGCGGCCTCAGAACCTAGGTGACCTCGAAGAAGTGCTGGAGTATATCGAGAATCAAATCACCCAGCTGCTCGCCGCCACTCACACGGGGCAAGAGGGCGATCCTTTGGACTTCGAGTCTAAGGTCTTCCATGGTGGGATGCTGGACCATGTAGCCTTGGAGGTGGCGGACATAGCTCAGATATCTGGATACAACTTCCCCAAGTCAGAGCCGGATGCTCCCTTCGCTGAAATCGGGTTAGCCTCGATCGACACCAGCAAACCGGTTGTTCTCTGCGTTGGGCACAACGTTGCGAGTGGCGTCGAGGTGATGGACTATCTAGCCGCGAACAGGTTGAGCGGCAAGATGGAGGTATGCGGCCTGTGCTGTACTGCCATCGACATTACACGCTATGATCAGAGCGCCAAGATCGTGGGCCCGATGTCGTGGGAACTGCGCTTCCTGCGAACCGGAATTCCCGACGTGATCATGGTCGATGAACAATGCGTCAGGGCGGACACTCTGGAGGAGGCACAGCGAATAGGGTCTTCGGTCATCGCCACCTCTAACAAGATCACGTACGGGTTGCCTGATCGAACCCACGACGACGCCGATTCCATCGTCGACGACCTGGTCCACAAGAAAATTCCGGGCGCAGTGATCCTCGATCCTGAACTGGCGGGTGAGGTAGCTGTAAGAACGGCTTTGCAGGTCGCTCCCAATCGAACGTCGATGAAAAAACCCTTGAGCATAGAGGATGTGATCAAGAAGGCGGAAGAATGCGTGCGATGCGAGGAGTGCCTGCGCGCCTGTCCCAACGGTTTGGACGTGGAAAACGCCGTTCAGGCTGCAAGAGGCGGCGACCTCTCGAAATTAGTTGAGATATATCATAACTGCATCGCATGCGGCCGCTGCGAAGAGGCATGTAAGTCTCACCTGCCGCTGATCACAATGTTCCAGAGAGCCGCAGACGACGTCGTGAGGGACGAGAAATTCGCGGTGAGGGTGGGTAGGGGTGCCATTCAAGACACTGAGATCCGAGAGGTAGGGGCTCCCATAGTGCTCGGTGAGATCCCCGGGGTCATCGCCTTCGTAGGATGCCCTAACTATCCACGTGGCCCTGACGACCTGATCGAGATGGCGGAGCAGCTCCTGCGTCGCAACTACATCGTGACCGCCTCAGGATGCAGCGCTATGACGATCGGCATGCGTAGGGGCGAGGAAAACAAGTCCCTATACGAGGAGTACCCAGGAAGCTTCTCCGCGGGAGGATTGGTAAACGTCGGGTCCTGTGTCTCTAACTCCCACATCACGGGAGCCGCCGTAAAGATCGCCAGCATCTTCGCCAAGAGAAAGCTTCGAGGCAACTTTGAAGAGATCGCAGACTATATTCTGAACAGGGTGGGAGCTGTGGGTATAGCGTGGGGAGCGATGTCCCAGAAGGCAGCGTCCATCGCGTCTGGGTGTTGGCGACTCGGCATTCCAGTCATCGTGGGTCCCCATGGAATAAAGTACAGACGAATGCTCTTGGGACGAAAAGAGAAAAAGGAGGACTGGATGGTCTACGACGCTCGGAGCGGCGAGAAGGTTTACGTAGGCCCGGCACCAGAGCATCTGTTCTACACAGCCGAGACTAAGGAGGAGGCGATAGTCATGGCAGCGAAGCTATGCATCAGGGCCAACGACACCTCGAAGGGAAGGCAGATCAAGCTCAGCAACTACATCGACCTGCATAAACGCTACTACGGCCGTATGCCCGACGACATCCATCTCTTGGTGCGCACCATGGCCGACGTTCCCATCACGATGAAAGAAGAGATCCTGAAGATCCTCGAGGAGAAAGGGTGGGAAGAGACGATCATCCCCGACCCCACTCTGCTTCCGAGGATGATCAGGAAGCGGGTGGAGTAAACGTGTCAGCCACAGCGTGGCAGAAAGCAGAGGTCGCTGGACCCAAGAAAGCTCTAGTGATCACCAAGCCCCAAGTCGTCTCAGCTATGATCAAGCGGTCGAAGATGCCAATAATGATCGCTGGTCACAAGGTCACAGAGACAGCCGTGAGTAACAAGCTACTCGTGGACTACCTGATAGACCTTGTAGGCCTGGCCGGAATCCCCGTCGTCGCCACGGCACACATGATAGGTGAGTTCGATAAACGAGGATATCGTCCCAAAGCAAGCATGTCACTGGTCGATGTCTGCAACAGGTTGACGGATGCCTCTTGGTCCCTAGAGGGAAGCGGCTCCCACGACTTGGCTCTTTTCGCGGGGCACGACTACTACATGCAATGGTTGGCGCTATCAGGGTTGAAGCATGCAGCACCCCAGCTAAAAACCATCTCCCTGGATCGATACTATCAGCCACACGCCACCTGGTCCTTTCCAAACCTCAGCGAGCAAGAATGGTCTAATAGCCTACAACAGGTGCTTCGAGGCGTAGGAGGCCAGTAGACGTGTCGATGTTTAAGGACATACCGGTAGAGGTGGGGGTAGTCTATGAGGGAGAAAGAATTAGGAAAGGCGACATGTATGTGGAGCTGGGAGGCCCAAACATCGATCACAAATTTGAATTAGTCCAAGTGAAAAATCCGGAAGAAATCGAAGACGGCAAGATAACGGTGATCGGCCAGGACCTGAAGGACTTGGAGAAGGGGAAAAGTTACCCCTTCGGCATCCTAGTCGAGGTGTCAGGAGAACAATTGGAGGAAGAGTTGGCAGGGGTGATTGAGAGGAGAATTCACGAGTACACCAACTACATCCAAGGAGCTATGCACCTAAATCAAAGGTACGACATATGGTGCCGGGTGAGCACAAAGTCCTTTGAAAAAGGCCTTGACTCGTTCAAGATCATTGGAAAGGTGCTGCAAAGACTGTACAAGAGCGAACTGCCCATCATAGAGCGAATTCAAATCACATTTATGACTGACCCCGAAAGGACCAAGGAGCTGTTTGAAAAAGCCCTGGGGATCTACGCTGCACGTGACGCAAGGTCGAGGGGAATGAAGGATGACGAAGCGGATGCCTTCTACGGCTGCCTTCTCTGCCAGTCGTTTGCCCCCACCCATGTGTGTGTCATCACCCCTCAGAGGTACTCTAATTGCGGGGCTATCAGTTGGTTCGACGGGAGGGCGGCTTCGAAAGTTGATCCGAAAGGCCCTCTATATCGCGTTGAGAAGGGCGAGTGTCTAGACGCCGTCAAGGGCGAGCATTCCGGTGTGAATCAAACGGTTCAGAAGAAATCCCTGGGGGAGATCAAGAGAGTTTGGTTGTACACGGCGTTTGGCTACCCACACACATCTTGCGGATGCTTCGAGGCAGCCGCGTTCTACATTCCTGAAGTGGACGGACTGGGGATAGTGGACAGAAGTTTCAAGGGAGTAGCGGTCAATGGACTTCCCTTCTCGACGATAGCTGATTCGACCGCGGGAGGAAGACAAGTAGACGGCTTCCATGGACTCTCTATCGAATACATGCGTTCACCCAAGTTCCTTCAGGTGGACGGAGGCTGGAACCGAGTTGTCTGGTTGCCGAGTGCGGTGAAGGAAAAGGTTAGGGAATTCATTCCGCAGGACATGGTTGACATGATCGCAACCGAGAAGGACGTGTCAACTGTAGATGAGTTGAAAGCATTCCTTGAGGAGAAGCAGCACCCCGTCGTTCAGCGATGGAAGGAAAAACCGGAGGAGGTGCTGGTAGCGGCTTCGCAACCCCAAGAGGAGGGAGTAGAAGGGACAGCGGTTTTGCAGTTGCCGAGTACGTCCGGGGCAGCGGAATTCGAAGTGATTCTTGAGGGCGCAAAGATTCATGCGAGGAAGTTGACGTTCAAGAAGGTGCGGAGAAAGTGAAGGCGGAGAAAAATAGGAAAGAAATGGACGATATCATTAGCAGACTGGTAGAGAACCTGGCGAAGTTTGGAGAGATCGAGCTCGAGGACGTAACCATCGAAGCTCAAAGACTTAGGATTAGGCTGCCGCAAGCACTTCTGCCTGCGGTCCGAAGGAAGATCGCTCCTCCAGCCCCGGCGTTGCCCAAAGAGATCGCAAGAGTCGAATTCACGTACCCTAAGACGCAGTGGCTTGGAAAGGTGATCGAGGTGAAAATCGGTGCGACCAAAGCGGAGGGTGGTACACGAAGCAACTCCGTGACCATAGGCGGCGAAACGGCGCCTCCCTTCTATAGTTTCGCTGCACCGATGACCTATCCGCCCGTGATAGCCTTTGACGTCTTCGACATGAAGACCTCTCTCCCACGATCCATTAGAACGCATTACGAAGAGGTCATGGAGGACCCGGGTGAATGGGCAAAGAGATGCGTTAACAAGTACAATGCGGAGATGATCAACCTCCACCTTATCAGCACCGACCCGCTTGTGAAGGATACGACTCCAAGGGAAGCCGCCAAGAGTGTTGAGACGGTGCTGCAATCCGTGAATGTCCCTATAACCGTGGGTGGAAGCGGAGATCCAGCCAAGGACATGGAGGTCTTCAAGAAGGTGGCTGAGGTCGCTGAGGGTGAACGTGTTATGGTCAACAGCATCGTGAAGGAAATGGATCTCTCCCAGGTCGCTTCCATCATGAAGGAGCACGGACATATTGTCGTTGCGTTCACTCCCATGGATCTTGACCTCGCCAGAGAGCTGAACAGAAAGCTCTTCGATTATATGCCCAAAGACCAGATCGTCATGGATACGAACACGGGTGCCCTCGGCTACGGACTGGAGTATGGGTTCACGGTGATGGAGAGAGCTCGCTTGGCCGCCTTGAGGGGAGACGAGGAGCTTCAGCAGCCACTTCTCGCGGGGACCACAAACGCATGGGGTGCCAGAGAATCTTGGTTGAAGATGGACTCGCAGTGGGAGCCAAGGGAGCTTCGGGGGCCTCTCTGGGAGTTCACGACAGCTCTCACGATGATGTTGGCCGGAGCAGACTACCTTATGATGATGCATCCAGCGTCGATCAAGACACTGAAAGATGTCATAAACGACTTCCTGACTGGGGAGGTCGACGCCGAGACAGACATCAGCAACTGGGTTAGCGCCAAAATCTAGGTGGAGAACTTGCCGTCCAAGACCCTCAGTCCGATCGACATCTACGGGTTGCTGCCTCGCACAAACTGCAAAGAATGTGGCGAAGCAAACTGCATGGCATTCGCCGTCAAGCTGGTCAACAAAGAGACGGAGCTGCGGCTCTGCACGCCGCTGGTCACCGAGGAAAGGTTCAAGCGAGCCTACGAGGAACTGTGGGAAATGCTGAAGCCACCCGTCGCAGAGGTGGAGATCGGCACCGGGGAGCGAAAGGTCAAGATAGGCGGTGAATATGTGCTGCATCGCCACGAGCTGACGTACTTCAACCCAACGGCAATAGCGATAGACATCTCTGACGACATGGGCGAGGAAGAAATCATCGACAGGGTGAAGAAGACCGAGGACTTCACCTTCACCTACATCGGTATGGAACTCAAGCTCGACATGCTTGCGATACGCTCCGTCCTGAACGACCAAACCCGCTTCAGAGAAACCGTGAAGAAGGTTGCGGACAACACCGATCTACCACTCATGCTGTGTGCACTGAATCCAAAAGCCATGGAAGCAGCCTTGCAAGTTGTCGGAGACAGGAGACCGCTGCTGTATGCCGCGACCGAGCAAAGCTGGAGAGAGATGGCTGACCTCGCCCTGAAGCACAAGTCTTCGCTAGCGGTTTTTGCACCGAACGACCTCACGATGCTCAGCTCCCTCACGAAGACGTTAGCAGAATCCGGGCTAACTGACCTCGCCCTCGACCCAGGCACCATCCCCAAAGGCGGCCTATCTAGCATGATCAACGCCTTCACGGCACTACGATGGAAGTCGCTTAGAGATGGCGACGAGCTGTTGGGATTCCCTCTCATCGGAACGCCCATCACCGCCTGGATAACGCTGGACGGCGACCCAGACATCAAGGCCTGGTGGGAGGCATGCATCGCTAACACCCTAATAACAAGATACGCCGATCTCCTAGTGATGCACAGCCTAAAGGGCTGGTCACTTCTACCCAGCACATTCCTGCGGCAAAACATCTACAACGACCCGAGAAAACCCGTCTCCGTGAAGCCGGGGCTCAGAGTGCTCGGCAACCCCGACGAGTACGCACCTGTCATGATGACCACGAACTTCGCCTTGACCTTCTACACCGTTAAGTCAGACATCGAGGCTGCAAAGGTCGACTGCTACCTCCTAGTTGTGAACAGCGAGGGAATCGCCGTGGACTGCGCTGTTGCCGGACGAAAGATCACCCCTGATTCAATAGCGGAGGAACTGAAGAACTCCGGTGTAGACCTAAAAGTCAAACACCGCATTCTCATCGTACCCGGTAAGGCCGCGCGTCTTTCAGGCGAAATCGAGGACGCCACAAAGCTAGAGTGGAAAGTCGTCGTGGGGCCAATGGATTCCTCGGGGATTCCTAAGTTTGTGAACACCGAATGGAAGAGCATGGACAAATGAATTCGCTGGAGGATCTACTCAACATAAGGAAAATAGTTGTCTCCATCTCTGGAAAGGGTGGATCTGGAAAGACAACGCTTTGCGCACTGCTGCTGAAAGCACTGCTCCAAAAATCTCAGAGGTCGATTCTGGTTGTCGACGCGGATCCCGCCACAAACCTACCCGAGGTTCTCGGTGTAAAGATAGGAAAAACGGTGGGAATGGTCGCCAGTGAACTGAGAGAGAAGATCGACAGGGCCGCTGTTCCTCTAGGGCAGTCAAAAGCAGACTTGCTTGAAACATGGGTCTTCCACACCTTGGTTGAGACCCCTGAATTCGACCTACTGGCGATGGGCAGAACCGAGGGTGAAGGCTGCTATTGCTACGTCAACAGCGTCCTAACCAGAATACTGGATGTTCTTACGAAGAACTACGATATCACCCTTATGGACATGGAAGCCGGCCTGGAACACCTGAGTAGAAGGACAGATCGGGATGTCGACGTACTCTTGATTATGACTGACCCATCAAGAATGGGTTTCGAGACGGCCAGGAGAATCCGCGATTTAGTCAAGGAAGTTCACATAAAAGTCAAGAAGATCTTCTTGATCGGAAACCAATTTCCAGAGACCATGGAAAACATGCTGTCCGAACACGCACAAGACATCGAGGTCGATTACGGAGGAACACTCCCAACCGACCCGGCGATATCCCGGTACAACCTTGAGGGAAAACCACTCCTCGCGATACCTTGGGACAGCCCCGCCGCCAAAGCGGCCCAATCAATCGCCCATCTGACAGGCCTCTCCCCTTGAGTAGGGCCGTTATCGATCTGAGAAGACGGGTGGTTCAGCTAGGTTTTTCGTGTCAATCTTCTACTTGCTTCCCACCAATGTGGGAAAAGCTCCTTCTTTCCCGGCAAAACGAAGGCTGCTAGATACTCATCCATAAAATCCATGTCCTGCAACATATCAAAGTAGGTGGTTAGTTCCGCTATTTCCTCTGCTTTCTTTCTGTAGTCCAATGAGACGAGAGCTAGGTAGGCACCGGCGGCGGAACCGTTTCCCAGTATGAGGTGCTTTGCATTCGGAAACTCTGGGAGCAGACCGATTGCCACAGCGCTATTTAGGTCGAGAAAGCTCCCGAAGGCTCCACAGACATAGACATTCTTGATGTCTTCGACGGTTAGCCTCATTTTCTTGATCAAGACGGATATTGCTCCGCAGGCCGAAGCTTTTGAATCCATCAGTATGTCCACGTCTTTTTGGGTTATGACGATATCCTGTCCTATGCTTGTTTCTCGGGACGGGGAAACAACGTATTCCAACCCGTCCGATCCTTTTCTTACAAATGGTGGAGGTAGGTTGCCATGTATCTTGCCGAAGGAATCGAGGATTCCCACACGGAACATCTCAGCCATCGCGTCTATCAAGCCGGAGCCGCAGATGCCTTTGGGCTTGGCTGAGCCTATCAATGTGTAGCTTGCCTTGAGGGTTTCAGGGTCTATCTTGATGCGTTCAATGGCGCCTTCGACAGATCTTGTCCCGAACTTGATGCCCCATCCTTCAAAGGCTGGACCAGCGGCAGCTGAAGTTGAAAGAAGCCATCCTTGGCTACCAAGTATAACCTCAGCGTTGGTTCCTATGTCGATCAACAGGGATATGTCCTGTGATTCATGCATTCGAGAGAGAAGAATATCTCCCACCGCGTCTCCTCCAAGAAATCTGCTCACGCACGGGAGGAAGTGAACCATTGCCCATGGATTCACATCTACTCCGAGCATTTTTGATTCCATCTTGATCGAATGCTTCGGAACGAAAGCGTTGACGTGCAGCAGGGGAGCGGAATCCATGCCTGCAAACAGGTACGACATCACAGTGTTTCCTGCAACGGTGACATCGATGATCTCACGTGGGTGGACCTGGTTCCTTTGAGACAGTGTTCGAATCAATTGATTGACTGTGTTTACGGCAGCTTCTTGAACCTCTCTTGTACCATATACTTGGTCGACTGTAAACCCAATCCTGGAAACTACATCTTCTCCGTACATCAGTTGTTTGTTGTAATCTGAGGCTACATCCAAGATTTCTCCCGTCACCAGATTCACCAAGTAGGCGACGATCTTCGTCGTGCCTATGTCGACGGCCAGGCCGAAGTTTCTACTGGATCGATCACCGAGTTCAAGATCAACGAGTTCAATTGAGTCCGCCTTCTTTCTCACGGTCACGGTCAACCCCCTTCCGAATTGACCAGATAATTCTTTCAATCTTGAGGAGATGAAGGGAGAAAAGATCACCTCTCCTCTGCCAGAATACCGAGATCGGAGGAAACCCGATATCTTGGCTTCGAGGTCGACGTCGGTTATGGCTCGACTCAAGAACTGGGGGTCTAGGTACTCCCTTGATACGCTTGGATTAGGTTTAACTTTGAATATCTGTGCTTTCGAGAGTATCTGCTGTCCCTCTATTCTACTTTCCGGGGGTATGAGGACTTCGCAGTCGCTGAGACAACGGGTTTGACACGCCAAGACGTATCCTCTTGAAAGTTCCTCATCTGATAGAAGTTTCTCGCCCCTAGGAACTCTAAAGTCGATGTTCCCGTTCTTGACGATCGCTCTGCATTTTCCGCAGATACCTTTGCCACCACAGACGTTTCTGATGGTTATTCCCGCAGTTCGAGAGGCCTCCAAAACAGTTTCCGCCCTATCGATACGAACCCTTCTTCCAATCGGCTGAAATGTTATTGTGACATCTGTTTTGGACAGCTTCTCTGGACACCAACTCCTCGGCTTCGTCGCCCCGTATATATCTGTTGGCGGGGCAATAGGATAGATATACTGTCTACGGTGAATCGGCAAGACTCCGTGTTGAACTCGAATGTCAGCTATGGGTTCACTCCCGAGCTAGGTCGACGCGCTCCTTCTCCACAGAGACTCGAACGAGATGGCAATTCGGGAGACGTTTCTCAACACCCAGAATGTCGCGCAATAGAACCACACTTCCAGAGACCTCTACGAAGATCACGTCCTCAGCTAGCTGTTCATCGTCCAGAAAAACCTTGAATTCACACAAGCTCTGTCACTGGTGCGCAGCCATGCCGACATAAGAACCTAGCTACGAGAGCATACTTATCTTGAAGCCGATTTCACCACGTGGCGGAGACACCTGAAGTCCATGGGATCCCCCGAATTTCTAGTCGTGGACTGTCTGGGTGTTGGAAGATCCAAGGAAGGCACGAGGTTTGCGACGCGCGATGTCATAGGAGCTGGCCCAAGAGCGATTGCCGGCGTCCTTGAAAAACATCGTCTTCAGCCTTCCCTTGTCGAGTGCTCCAGCGTCTTCCAAAGACCGAAGGACTTGAAGAAATTCGATGTCCTCCTCCTAACCGGTATGTCCGCTGACATCCCTGCTCTAAGAAGAACAAGCAGACACTGGAGAAGAGAGCGCGGAGACAACCCACTGTTGGTTGGTGGGCCCGTATCGGCTGACCCCTTCCAAGCCGTAGCAAGGTCAGGCTGTGATATCTGCGTGGTAGGCGAGGCAGAGGAAACCCTGGAACAACTGCTTGAGAGCGGCTTGTCGGGGGGGAAGCTTCCTGAGATCGATGAAATGACTCGAATTGAGGGAATAGCGTTTCGAGATCGGGGGACAATAGTGACTACGGGCTTGACGAGACCGATGACGAGGAAGAGGTTCAGCCAATTCCATCCATCAACACGGGTTGTCCCCATGTATCGTGGATATCAGGCCGCAAGGGTCTACGTGGAGGTGGTTCGAGGATGCAGCAACTATCTCAGGACGAGTCTGCAGCTGCACGACGGACGTGTGTGCTCACATTGCGAAGTCTGTAGATCTGGGGCTCTGGTGAATCGGAACGATTGTCCCCTGGAGATCCCCCCAGGATGTGGTTACTGCGGGGTGCCTAGCTTCTTCGGCCCGTCAAGAAGCAGGGATGCAACAGAGATCAAGAGGGAGGTCAGCGAACTTCTTGACCTGGGAATCAGACGCATTGTATTGAGCGGCTCTGACTTCTTGGACTATGGTAGAGATCTGCTTGTGGAACCTCAGCCTGTGACGGATCCCAGAAAACCCGAGCCCAACATCAAGGCGTTGGAAAGCCTTCTCTCAGAGTTGACATCGCTGAACCCGGTGGCAAAGAGTGAAGCTGTAGTGATGGTGGAGAACTTGAAGCCGAACTTCGTTACTGAGCAAACTGCTGCTCTTCTTGGCAGATACCTTACAGGAACTCATGTCCACCTGGGCTGTGAGACAGGTTCGGAGGAGCACTCTGAATCAATGGGCCGGCCTTCATCCCCTTTGGAGACCCTGATGGCTGTCAGACTTCTGAGCGAACATAAGGTAAGACCTTACGTCTACTTCATTCACGGCTTGCCCGGTGAAAACCTCGCGACAGCCGGAGAAACCGCCGAGATCGTCGGGGCTATGGTGAAGATGGGCGCTGAGAGAATAACGGTCTATCGCTTTCGGCCTCTACCCATGTCGTCATTCTCGGAATTCAGGGGGGCACCGCCTTCTGTCAGAAGCCCATGTGCGAGAATCGTCGTTTCAGCCGCCAGGAGGGCCAATCGAACCCTCATCCGAAGATGGGTGGGGAGGGATGTCGAGGCAGTGGTCTGCGACGGAGGAAGGAAGATGGTGGTGTGTTACCCCTTGAGACACGGACCGGTTATTGAGGGGATAGCAGGGGGGGAACGAGTCGAACCCGGGGATATAGTTGAGGTGCATATCACCTCCGCTACCTCGGACAGGAAGCTTGGAGGGCGGATCGTGAAGATCATATCGAAGTGGAAGGGGTACCGCGAGTCGATACCTTTCGCTAGTGCTTTGAGAACCGGAAAACCTTAATGCTGGCTCGTAGCAAGCGAGCCCTGATCGAGATGAGCGAGACCGAAGAGGAGCCACGAATTTACTACCAGTGCATGTACTGCAGAAAGGTCTTTGAAAGGGAGAAGTTGTCCAAGGTAGCCGAGACTCGATGTCCGTACTGCGGCTTCAACGTGATCAAGAAGACGCGAGGAGGGAGGACGAAACTAGTCAAGACCTCGGAGCTCACAAAGGAAGAATCATTGGAGTAGCTGACCGATTTTCCCGGAAGAGCCATAGGCCCGGCGGCACACCTGAAAGATCGATTGATTCCCGTGTCGATCGATGTCCGCCGACCAGCTGAAAACACTTATCTTGACTTCACGTCAATCGACTATACGGAGCTCGATAGGCTGAGATGCTTTCTATAGGCTTGGGTCAGGTGCCTGGGCTAGACTGGTTACTCGATTTTGTCGGAAGGCAGACGCTTATCGACGCTCTCATCGCTCTCTTGGTGTTCTTGGTTACATACGTCACGGCGGCTGTGTATAGTCGTGGTCTATCCAAGATCTCCCCAAAGATCAGCAAGACTCGATCCCGCAAAGGTGAGCTGCTAGGAGTGATTGTGATATGGATGATTGGTCTGGGGATCTTGATGACTTATTTCCGAGTTCCTCCATCGCAAGCCGTACTTCTATACGCTGTTGCCCTGGGAGGGCTCATCGTGGCCTTCCGAGACGTGCTCACCTCCATTGCTGCCAAGAAGATGCTCGACGAATCAGGCGCCATGAAGGTGGGGGACCTAGTCAGGATCGGGAAGTACTATGGAAAGGTGGAGAAGATAGGTTCTCTCTACACGACTATGATTACCCCCAACTTCCTTGAGGTTCACATACCAAATAGCGAGCTGCTAAAACATGAGATCGAGAACGAGAGCCAGTCGGCGACGACGCTCATGAGCATTCCGATCACAGTAAATGCAAACGAGCTGAACATGAATGATGTGAAGCTGCTTATGATGAAGGCGGCGAGGATCGCCAAGAGGGAACTGGCGCCGGGGAAGGTCACGGAGATAAGGTTTCTTAACATCTCGGGCAACCTGGTCACGCTGGAGCTACGCCTTCACATATTGAACCCCGCCAAACGCGACGCCTTAGCCTCACTGATTAGGGAGAAGATATACCAGAAGCTTCAAGAGATTGGACGAAACTAGAAGCACCCGACTTATGGAGGAGGCGAATCCAAGCCCTACTCCTCGAGAAGCCGTGAAGCCGCGGCTTCCAGTTCGTCTGAAGTGGCCAAACCCACGAATGTGCTTGCCACCCTGAACTGTTTGTCTATGAGGTACGTCGTCGGCGTGCCGGGGGCAGGGTAGGCTTGAGAAACCTCTGGCGACGTATCCCAAGAAGCCCTCCAAGTGACATTTTGCTCGTTCAGGTATGACTTGAATTCCTCATTACTGTCGTCAGGGTCGTAGTCAAGTAAAACTATCTCGATTTCCTGCGGACTGATTGCTTCCTCCGTGGATTTGAGTTCCTCGAGTTGAAGTCGACCAGGCTCATCCCCGATCCTCAGGATCGTCAGAACGATCACCTGGCCTTTGAGGTCGACGAGACGAAACGCATTGCCCTCGACATCGATGAGCTGAAGGTCGGGGGCGGGCAATCTAGTCTCTGTCGAAGCCGTTGACACCGTGCTACTTTGTGTCGGTCCTGTTGTAACGGACGTTGTGGTGGTCTCCGTGGTTGTGCTGCTTGAAGGGGTAATGGTTTCTCGATAGGCCGATAATGCTAGAGCCAGGACGACCAGGAGGACGAGAACTATGGCGGAGGCTAGACCCGCCGAGACTCCGCGCGCATCCGTCAAGCCCCGTCACCTGTTCTGCGGCACGCACCCGATGTTATTTATACGTTTGAGATCTCGGTCTGGTCTGCGTGCAGTGCAGCCCGAGGCTGGGCAGTTCGTGGTGGGCGGATGATTTGCTTCTACTTCTTCTCTTTTGAGATTTCTTCCTTGAGCCACTCTGCCGCCTGAGAGGCGGCCATCAGGTTTTCCTTGTCTGTCCCAAGCTGAGCGGGTTTCACTGTTACGAGCCAGCCTTTCCCATACGGATCCTCGTTGATCAGTTTGGGCTGAGACTTGAGGTCTGAATTGGCTTCGGTTATTTCCCCCGTAACCGGAGACTTCAACGCCCCCACCCACTTGGCAGTTTCGATAGTGCCGACAGGCTTGCCCTGAGCCAACGTGCCCTTGGGTCTCATTCGGGAGAACACGATCTTCCCAGCTATGTGTTGGCCGTAGTCCGTCAGTCCGACCCGCACCAGTTCTCCTTCCATTTTCGCCCACATGTGGTCTTTCGAATAGAGGAGATCGTCTGGAAGCTTGTATCCTTCTACTTCAACCATCTTCGTTCACCAAGTACCTTTGTTCAGCGTTCTGTCCTAAGCATTTAACTGTTTTCAGCCCTCTAGTCTCTCTTTGGTGTAACCCCAATATCGACCGATCAATAATTTATGTCGGTGAGAGGAAGTTGTACTCATGCCTGTCGGGTTGGACGATTCGGCTCTGAAGATAGATGTAGAGCACGTTATGGAAAGAATCTCTTCTTTCGTTGCCTCGACGGTGAGGAATCGAAAAGCCAGGGGAGTAGCTACGGTCTGTCGATCCGAGGCCTCCACATTTGCCTTGACTTCAGCTTTAGTTCAGGCATTGGGAGCCGAGAGAGTGCTCTGCCTGTCGGACGCCGACGACTCCGGGTTTACAACAATTATGAGGCTCCGCGATAGATTGGGCTTCAGCCTCGAGGTTGTGGAAGCGGGTAAGTTAGTGGAAGCCTTTGAAAACTCTACCATTCGCTCACGGAGCGAAGATCGAGAATGGGAACGGGTGTTGAGAAGAAGGCTACTGGCACTTACAATGCAGAGTCTCGCCGAGAGATCGAATCTTCTCATTGCTGTTGACGTGAACAGGACAGATTTCTTGATCGGCACATTCGACCAGAGGGTCGCCTCATCATGCGACCTACTTCCCCTAGTGGGGTTGTTCAAGACTCAGGTGGATCAACTGGCATCTTTCCTGGGAGTCGACTACTATGGCATCAGTTCCTCCCAGACAGATGAAGCCACCTCCCGCGCCGGCTTGGGCTATCCGACACTCGACTTAGTTCTTTGGGGAGTAGTGGACCAAGGTATGGATAGAGGAAAGGTCGCTTCGCGCCTCAGTATCCCGACTACAGCTGTGAACCACGTCTACCATCTTCATCTCTTGAGCGAATCCAGCCGAAACTTTCCTCATTTTCCAGTGCTGTAAAAGATTTCGGTTATGATCGATCAAACTACTCTCAGAAACACTTATTGAACTCCTCATTCATCCGCTCAACGATTCTGCATGTGGGCGACGGCAGCAACATGGAGATTCAGTAGGAAGGCCGTTCAAGGTGGTTCACAGATGCTCGCCAATGGGTCTCTTGCGCGTGACTCAGTTGAGTATGGTGTGAGACTTGTCGAGGCAGATCCGAACGTTGATTCGGTAGGTCTCGGAGGGATTGCCAACTTCGACGGAGTCGTTGAGTTGGATGCCTCCATAATGGATGGTAGGATAGACGCTGGGTCTGTTGGTGCGCTGCCGGACATCGTGCACGCCGTGTCTGTCGCAAGACGGGTGATGGAGAAGACGCCATTTGTTCTTCTTTCAGGCGCGGCGGCCACCATGCTTGCTCTTCAAGCAGGGATGCCCAAGAGTTCCTTGCTGACAGACGCTTCTCGGTCGAAGTGGAGAGAAATGAAATGGCAGATGGGAGACCAGTGGACGGAGGAGAAGTGGGAGAATTCTATCAAGCGATCTATTGACAGAAGCAGAGGCGACGGCATAGGAATGATCGCTCTCGACATGGATGGAATGATCGCGGCCGCGGTATCCAGCAGTGGAGCGCCGTTGAAAATCCCTGGAAGGATCGGGGATTCCGCGTTGGTGGGAGCAGGTCTGTACGCCAGCAACCTCGTCGGAGCCGTTGTCTCGACTGGTCGCGGTGAAGTCGCGATAAGGCACGTTCTGTCAAAGACCACCTGCAATCTAATGGAGCAGGGGTTGTCGCCTCAAGCGGCCTGCGAGGAGGCATTGAAGTTCGTCGCCAGGCTTGAGTCAGAACCTCGAGTTGCGCTCCTGGCAATGAACACGACAGGTGAAGTTGGATCTGCTTCGTCCTTTGAGGGATTCGAATATTGTTACAGAAGCTCAGTCATGGATCAAGAGATCCTCCTTGAAGCTCCAATCATTTACAATTAGCGCTGGTTCAACCCGCGTAAAGTGTGTAGAAGTCGTGTAGCCCTCTACAAAAAAGGAGGTGAGGTACTACCGAGGTACAGTTGCCGCTGCGACGCCGAGATCACTTGTTGCGTTAAGAATACATAGCTGGCCGAACACGGAAGCCGATATCGGAGGACGATCGGC
Organism: Nitrososphaeria archaeon; assembly: GCA_041862235.1. Taxonomy (GTDB): domain Archaea; phylum Thermoproteota; class Nitrososphaeria_A; order Caldarchaeales; family JAVZCJ01; genus JBGVSY01. The sequence goes on from JBGVSY010000015.1 coordinate 31,767, forward strand.
ACGAAGTTCTTTCTGGGCCTCGCTGCTATGATTGCTATATGCCTCTTTACTGGATATTTGAACGTAGCGTCGTACGCCGAGGTTGCGGTTCAGGATGTTCAAGTGCAGGCGCAGCCGTTCGTGTTCATCTTTCTGATCATAAGTGGCCTCCTGCTTCCCTACTCGGCAATGACACGTGAACCGTTCCGTCTGCTCAACTTCGAGCCTGTGCTCTCGTCGAATCCGTGGTACCCCGTCTCTGCGTTGGTCTTAGGAGCCGCTACTGGAGCTCTTCTGGTGCGAAACTCCTCTAGATCAATGAAGGTTGCTGCCGTCGCCTTTCTTCTTCTTGTTCTTCTGTGGCTCCCGTCAGCCATGATGACGGCGCATCATCTTTGGCAACGATCCTCGGCTGTTATTGTGTCCATGGATGCCATAATATCCGAGTTCGTCCTAAACAGGCCCTTCGACCTCCTAACCGCCTTCTTCGTTCCCATAGTCACTGCTGGCTTGGTTGGAGCGGCAGCGTCTCTGAACTACAGAGAGATCAAATGGAGGATGCTGTCAAGGATAAGACACGTTCTTGGAATGTACGACGTGGAGTAGAGAACCCAACATTTTATTCGAGCTAAAGTGGATCTGCGTTGGTGAAGTTGGAGAAGAAGCCGCCGCGATATCGCTTGAAGCAACTTGGTCTATCGAATCAGTCCGAATATCTCATCCTCAACGTAGTCTACTAGCTCCTGCTCATCGATCTTGCTGAAACACGTAACCACGCAGTTCCGGGTCAGACCAATTACAAGTCCCCTGGAGCGAGATGTGTAGACTACATACCAAATCTTTCCATGTGAGAGGTATTGTTCATATAGGGTTGAGTCCTTCAACGCGCTTCCGTATAGAGCCAACCTGTCTACGTTGGGTACGTCAACGTCGTCAAAGAAAATCACCTTAGTCGCATCCGGATTTCTTTCATGGAACTCTTGCAGCGTCGCGGAGGGAATCTGGGCTTCGACTATCCCTCCAAAAGTAACGAACAGAATTTGACTCAACACGGATGCAACGCTGTTGGCGAAATGCTTCTCTTGAAGCACGGAAAGAAGCGTTTTTCCCTGGAGCTCATGGATAACCAATGGAGCTTCGATAGTCTTCACTATGGGTAAGATGTTGCCGCGCTGGTTGATCATGACGACTTTGTCTCGACTGAAGAGGCCCCTAAGCTGGTTCTTTCTCACCCGCAGATCCTTGATCTCAGTCAAGAGTTCCAGATCTTTTTCCTCCGCACTGAAGATCTCTTGGACGCTGTAGTCCTTCAGCCTCTTCGCTACTTCAGCAAGTGACATCTCTTCCCTGAACTCGAAGATCTTGGTAACTGATACCAGATTCGGCACCCCCTGACTGTCCAAATAGGCTCAAGGAGCCGACATATACCCGTTTTCCTGTTCGTGGGCCCATTTGCCGTGAATCATGGGCAAGGGAGAAGGGCTACGGCGTCTCCGAGAGCGCGTCAAGTGCTACACAAATAAATACGGGTGGAATCAGCCGCTTCGTCCAGAGGGCGCCCTTTGACGAAGACCATTGAGCGACAGGAGACGAAGGAGCCGCAGAAGGTGCAGCTCGGGGTCTTCGTCGGCGAGGTAATATTAGAGAACTTCATGTCACACGACTACTCCCGGATACCCCTGAGACCTGGCTTGAACGTTATCGCTGGCCCCAACGGATCTGGCAAATCCTCCATCTTGCTGGGGATCTCAGTTGCCCTCGGACAGACCTACACTGAGAGAGCGCAGAAGCTGAGCCAGTTGATCCGTAGAGGCAGCGAGGTGGCCAGAGTCTCTGTGTCTCTCGACAATAGTCCCAGAGCCGGAAAGAGGCCCATACCCAGCCTCCCGACGGATAGAGTGACCATCTCACGCTACCTAAAGAGAAGTGGTGAGTACTGGCACTACGTGAACAACAGGTTCCGAGCCAAAGCAGAGGTGCAGCATCTTCTTGAAGGCCTCGGCATGAACCCGGATAACATCCTGATAATAATGCACCAGAACATGATTGAGCAGTTCAGCGGGAGATCAAGCCAAGAAAAACTCCAAATGGTTGAAGACGCGGTTGGGGCGGGCCGGTTAAGAGCGAGGATCCTGAAAGCCGAGGACAGGCTCATCGAACTTCAAAGCGAAGAAGCCGCTGTGAAAAGGTCCATTGAGGAAGGAAAAGCAGCAGTAGACTTCTGGAGGGAAGAGTACGAGAAGCTTCTTTCGTTGAGGAAACTCTACGATCAGAAGGAGGCCCTAGAAAGAGAGTACGCTTGGTCGCAGGTAATTCAACTCGAATCTGAGGCCCGCCGGCTGGCAACAAGGATCACGGAGAGCATGTCCAACATCAAGGCACTTGAAGCGATGATTGTTGACAAAGACAAAGAAGTAGCGGAGCAGAGGGAGAAGTTCACGACGTTGATGGCGACCCTTCGACGCCACTACTTCGACATGGTCGAGCTGGCAAGGAAGACAGCAACGTCTGATGAGGAGAAAGCCAAGGGTCTCGACGAGAAGTTTGCCAACGCCGATGAGAGAATAGGAAGGACCGAGCAAAGGATCGTCAAAGCAGTGGATCATCTGGTGGAAAAGAGCGTTCGAGCTGAGCTCCTGAAACAGAGGAAGAGGAGGATAGAAAGAGAGCTAGGTAAACTCAGGCAACAGTTCGACGAGATCGATAAACAACTTGAATCTAGGGTCGATGAGGCAAAATCCATGGGAGAGCGGTTGGAGACGCAGCGTCGACCCCTCGAGATTTTGGAGGACATCAGAGTAGTCTCGGTACAGATAGCATCGATTGGACACGTCAATAATGAAGCCGAGGAAATGTACCTGATGGCTGATTCGAGGTTTAGAGAGACCGAGCTGAAGTTCCAGCAAGTAACCGAGAACACAGAGAACGCTCTAAAGGAGGTGGAGCACCGCAAAAATGTCTGGCGAGCCTTCTTAAGAGGCCTGGCCTCCGAAGTGGAACCAGTATTCAACCAGATTTTGTCTTTGGTGGATGCCAGAGGGAAGATCGCGCTGGAGAACCTCGAGGAGGTTCCTGAAGCATCTCTGAGCGTCTCTGTCGGCTTCAGAGGATCAGAGCCGATTCCACTCAACGTACAAACTCAGAGCGGAGGGGAGAGGACTGTAGCAACAATGGCGTTTCTCCTAGCCTTGCAGAAGCATGTCAAATCATTCTTCAGAGCCATCGACGAGTTCGACGTTCATCTAGATCCCCTGAACAGAGAGAGAATGATGAAGATTCTGATAACTGCAGCGCAGGGAGACAACTCATCTCAGTACATCGTGATAACTCCCGGTAGAGTTAACGCCGCGACAAACGCACACTTCATCGTAGTTCAAAACGTGGGTGGCAAGTCCTCTGTTAAGGTGGCTGAAAAATAGCACGCGCTGAGCAGACGCCCTTGGTGTCAGAGCTTTGAGCCAGAAAAGAACAACACTGAGGAGAAGTGAACTGCAGAACATGATTGAGCTCTGCCGAACTGTCGAGAGGAAGGGACTCAATCCATTCGATGTCGATGTCAAGAGCCTCCTCACCAGGCTGAGGAGAATGCTCGAAGAAGCAAGGTACGTCGAAGACATAGTCATGGACGCCGAGACCCTCTATCGAATCGCCTTGCTGATAGCGTTCCAAGGCAGGTGGCTCAGGGACAAGGCTTCAGCTCTTTTCATCGATCATCAACTTGTGGCGGTCAAGCTTGCGGTGGCGGACAACGAATGCTTAGCCCAAGCCTTTCTGCGATCTTGGAGGCCGATAGCTAGGCTGGAGCAACTGACCGCCTACAAGGCCAGGCTTGGTATGGAGCATTTCCTGAATCTGCCTTCCATAAACCGTGAAAAGAGCAAGCTTCCATCCCCGAGAGAGATCTTTGTGTCCGAGATAGAGGAGATGATGCGTGCTGGGCTGCTGGAGAAGGCTTGGTTCGAGGAGAAGCTGAAGGAGGTTCACGCTGAACTTCTTGATCAAGCAAGGCGAGGACAGGTCGACTATTGGCAGTTCATTGCCGGGAAAGACTTGGAGGAAAGCATTGCGAGAGCGTACGCAGTCAGCTTCCTCGTAACCAATGGAAAGGTTCACTTGAGGGTCGACCCCCTCGCCGACAAGAAGACGCTGGTTTTGCTGGATGAAGCCGAGGATAGGGGAGAAACCAGATCTCTGGCCGTGGCGATCGATGAAGAGATCCTGAGGGAGAAGAAGCGTGAGCGACAGTCGGGAGAGAACAGCGGAGAGGGTTAAGAAGAAGCTGACAAGAGCAGCAGCGATGCTCTTCTATTCAAGACATAGGCTCCCGGGCGTGAGAGGCTGGGAACTGAGAAAACGCCTTGGGAGGAACTACATGAAGATCGTCGAGATGCTCAACAGTCGGCTACAGCCCATTGGAATGCAGGTGAAGGTTGTCTTCGAGCAACCCCAGCGGGAAGATAAGATTAGCGAAGAGAACCTGGAGCGAGCGAGATTCTACATAACTCTCGCACACCCTCTATCCCTCTCAGATGTAGTTGGCTCAGGGTGGAGGATAGATGAGGTGGCGGCGCTTGCTGCGGTAATCTCCTACGTCTCAAGCCGTGGAGGCAAAGCCCCTGTTAATGATGTGAGAGAGATGCTACAAACAAAGTTCCCTCGTTGGAAGGCCGAGGCTGCGATAGAAAGGTTCACTAGGAGAGGGTACCTGCATATCTCGGAAGATGACGTGATATACGTCGGTTGGCGAACAAGAGCAGAAGTCGATCAAAGAGAGCTTCTAAAGGCGCTTATGGAGATAGTGCCCACGGAGAGCGAGGAATCCACGGCCGCAAGTGAAGAAGCGAGTGGAGAAGAAAGATAGCTTATCTGAACATCCTGCGTAGAGCTCTCTTCTCCGCCTCTATTATGTCGAGCACCAAGTCATCCGACACTTTACCGTGCTTTTGGAGGATCTGCTGAATGTCTTTACGCGAGATTCTTCTGCCAACCAGCACCACAACGGCTGCTTTTCCATACTTTTCGACCAGTCGGCTCGTCGCCAGGATCTTGCTTTTTCTCTTGGCGCTCGCAGAACCGGTTGCCCTCCCTTTTCTGGCCACAAGTCCGTAGACCTCAGAGGGCTCCGCTTGTATGACTCCAAGCCGAGGCGAATAGCAACGCGGGCATGTGAGATGTTCGTCAAGATCCTTCACCAAACGCTTGTCAGCGAAGTCCCAGCAAGACGCACACACTAGAAGAGGGACTTCGTTCATCAACCTCGCCTTGACAGCGTTGAGGACCAAACGCTCAATTCGGTCGGACGCAGCCACTTCGAACTCGCTTCTGTGTCGTTGGACCGTAAGTCTTGCTAGCGGAGAAAGCTTTTCCACGAGCTCCCTGGTTTCTATCTGAATCTCTCCAGTTATGGCCTTATGTAGAAAATCCTCCGTTCCCTTCACATCTAGATCATGGTAGATCACGACCTTGAGGGCCTCATCGTAGACCGGCGTTCCCTCCACGGCTTCCACAATGCGCGTGGCTGTTACGTCGAGTAGGCTAGCTTCCTTCTTCAGCACACCCATCTTTCTAGCGACATGCATGACCCGCCTCTTGAAGAGACCAGAAGACTCCACAGCTGAAACAAGACGCTCCTTGACGCCGCTTGCAGACAACCCGTGAAGTGACTCCAAAACTAACTGAGGATAGACATCGCTTGACTGAAATGCGATTCTGTAGGCGTCCTGCTGAGTGGCAATCGGAGCACCTATTCTCTCCGAGAGATCAAAAGCGACAAGCCTTGCGATAGTTCTGTTGATCTTCAGGCCTCCACAGACATGCATCACAGTAAACTTGTCATGCCGTTCGATGAGCACTCTCTTGTCCGTTGGAACTGGAATGTGTTGTTTGAGATGTAGCCAAACCTCTTTGAGCGCTCTGAGCACTACATCTGGCTCAACTTCATATCTCAGGGCGATGTCGCTGCATACATCTGCGTATTTCTCGCCGGCCAAACATCTCCGCTCGAGCTCTGCGCGCAGTGCGCCGACCTCCTGTGCTATCTCAAAGGGGACAGGGATCTCCTCTCCAACCCAGGAAGGTACAGCTCCCTCGAAGCCTTCTACGGCTGAGACGTAGATTCTGTCTCCCTGTGTATGCAAGATATTCCAAGGCTTTCCAGTCAAAACGAACTTTGTCCCGGGGTCACCATGCTCAGAGACAAACTCCTCATCAAGTATCCCTATCGGCTCTTGGGTCGCCTCGTTCACAACTAGGTACTGCCTTACCTCGGGTATCATCGAAAGGGTGTTGAAGTAGTACTCGAAGAGAGGCTTGGACTTGAAGGCCCTTGTGATGTACTCGTCTTCCACGATGTTCGCCAGACGCACGGCGGACATGAAATAGGCGACCTCTCTCAACTGATGCAGTCTGAGCCCGTGAAATGGGTAGGCCCTTTTCACTATGTCGAGGATTTCTTGTATTGTCCACCTTGATCGCTCGACCAGCAAGCCGGCCATCTGATGAGCCAATACGTCGCTGCTGTTCTCGGGTATGATAGACTCCTCTAGTTCCTCCAACTGGGCTCTACGCGTTATTGCCATCGCTTCCAGTGCATCGTCAGAGTCGCTGACGATGACAGTCCCTCTCGCCGTTCTCCCTATTTTGTGGCCACTTCTGCCCACCCGCTGTGTCAGCCGTGTCACTTCTCTCGGGGAGTTGTACTGAACTACGAGATCAATCGCGCCGACATCTATGCCCAACTCGAGGGAAGAAGTGCATATGATTCCGATCAAGGTTCCGCGTTTCAACCCCTGTTCCGCAGACAGGCGGCTGGGCTTCGCCAGAGATCCGTGATGGACTCCCATCGGAAGCTCCAAGTCCCAAGCTCTGAACCTGTTGGTGAGTATCTCGGCTAGGGGCCGCGTGTTTGTAAATACGAGAGTGCTCTGGTGACTCTCGACGAGTTCCCTGATCTTTGAAAGCCTTGCGGCCACGGACGGGAAAGTCATGAGCTTCTCGGCGAGCTTCCGGTCCTCTGCTGTCGGCCGCGGGAAAACCACCTCAAGCTTCATTTTCCTGTCTAATGGAACCCTGACTATTTCACACCCTTCATCATCGCCCACTAGGAAGCTCGCTATCTTTTCTGGATCGCCTATGGTGGCTGACAGACCTATACGCTGAAATCTTCGTCCGACGATCTCAACCAGTCTCTCAAGACCTACGGAGAGCTGAACTCCTCTCTTGTCCGTCGCCAGTTCGTGTATCTCGTCGACAATGACCCATCTCAGCGTTTTGAGATGTCGCCTCAACAATCTTCCCGTGAGGATGGCTTGCAAGGTCTCTGGTGTTGTGATGAGCATATCTGGCGGGCTTAGAGCCTGCATCCTTCTCTCACTTGCACCCGTGTCTCCATGCCGCACCGACACCGTCAGGTCTAGCTCCTGGCTCCACCACTCTATCCTCTCTAGGAGGTCTCTATTCAAGGCTCGAAGTGGGGTGATGTAGACAAGCTTGACGCCGGGTATTCTCCCCTCCAACATGATCTTGCTTAGGATCGGGAGCATGGCGGCCTCGGTTTTTCCCGTTCCTGTCGGGGACATGAGAAGGAGGTTCCTGCCCTCCATTATCTTGGGGATACTCTCTATCTGAGGCGGAATCAACTCGCCGAAGCGCTCTCTGAAAGCCTCGGCTACAGGTTTCACAAGCAGCCTTAGCACTTTTTCGCTCTCAGAATCGCTCTTCGACGTCATAGCCCGATTCTGTCCGGCCCTCTAGGGTGGCAGAGGTGGGCTAAAGTGTTTTGCACAATTGGTCGCTTTGAAAACGTCATAGCCTGGGTGTAACTAGAAGTCTGAGCTGAATCTCTCCTTTTCTCAGTCGATCGAATAGACATAGACCTGCTTGGAATTCGGGTTCGTTTCCTGAAATCGACTAACGTAGAGCTTGGATGCTTCCAAGGGAGATACGTTATTTAGTGAAACGGGCGTTTGTCGAGTGTAGGACGAAGCCGAGGTTGAACGAGGAGTTACGTGAGGATCTGCGGCTGCTTCTTCCGAACGAGTCAGAGCAGCTTCTTGAATGCTGCTCAAGACCTCTCAGGGAGAGCATCAGGGTGAATACCCTGAAGATCGACAAAGATACCTTGGTTTCGAGGCTCACGAAGTATGGCTGGGTGCTTAACCCTGTCCGTTGGTGTGACTACGCCTACTGGGTGGAGCGGTCTTCAAGAGACATAGGCAAGACCTTGGAGCACGCCCTAGGCTACTACTACATGCAGGGAGCGGTGTCCCTTGTTCCTGTTGTGGCTCTCGGCCCCCAGCCCGGAGAGAAGGTTCTAGACATCTGCGCGGCTCCAGGGAGCAAAACCACTCAGATGGGGCAGGAGATGCGGAATACAGGGGTGATAGTTGCAAACGACTCAAATCTGAAGCGGATACGGGCGCTTTCCTCTAACACACAGAAATGTGGTCTGATTAACTGCGTGATTACCCGGGTCGACGGTAGACGGTTTCCCAATTGGGCAGCGAATACGTTCGACCGCGTCTTAGTTGATGCTCCATGCACGGCCACAGGGATTATCAGGAAGTCCTGGGCAGCCGCTTCGAGCTGGACTCGCCGCCTAGCGCGAAGGATCTCCCGTCTTCAAAGATCGCTGCTGCTGGCAGGCTTCGACTGTTTGAAACCCGAGGGAGAGATGGTCTACGCGACTTGCAGCCTATCCCCTGAGGAGAACGAGGTGAACGTGAGTGAGCTGCTGCGAGCTCGGCCCAAGGCAGAGCTGTTGACCTTTGAGGTGCCGGGAATCTATACGAGACCGGGAGTAGTCGAGTGGAGGGGAAGAAGATTCGATTCAAGCATAGCGAAGACCATTCGCATATACCCTCATGACAATGATGCGGAGGGCTTCTTCATCGCCAAGGTGGCGAAGGCAAAGTGAAGGCAATCCTCTTGGGCGCTACGAAGCGTGAGAGATTGGAGAGGATGCTCAAGTTACAGTACGGGATCGATTGCAGGTTGCCCTCCACCCTCATCCAATCCGGGGCGGGAAAGATTCGCATCGCTACGCCGGAAGCCTTTGAAGCTGCTCAGTTGCTTCGAGGGGTACATTCAGTCGGACTGTATGTGGTCAAGGTCGTTGATGGAACGCCGGTACTTTCTATTGAGGGAACGCATCTCTTCTGCAGGGAGATACGGCAGAATGTCATGGAACTCTCACATGAACAATCTGACGCTTGGATGTCAGCGTCACCCGTTCAGTTAAAGACACACACGGCGTCGAAGTACGTGGCCGCCAGGAGCGGGCCGGACTGTTTGGGGTGTGGGCGGACATCTGGACCTAAGGTCTTTCCGTACGTGCCACGGTGGAGGAGAATAGTTCCCCAATCCAGGTTTGAAGTCGGGGGCCCCCAGAGAAAGGCAGACGGGGAAGACAACTATATTTAGCACGATCAATCGATCGATCGCATGAGCTTCATCGCGAAGACAATCGAGATACACACGGATCGAAGAGTTATAGTCCTCAACGAAAAGGACGCCGTCAGACTTGCTTTAAAGGAGAGTGATAGGGTCAAGGTGTACTGCGGAGGCAGGGCTGCTTCGGCGATCCTCAGTGTTTCTTCCAAGCTAGTAGCTGAAGGGGAAGCTGGTGTATTTGACACGTTGAACGACGCGCTTGAAGTCAGAGATGGAGACCGGGTTGAACTCAAGATTTCTGAAGCGCCTAAGTCTGTGCAGTTCGTCAAGAAGAAGATGATGGATGGCGTGACGTTGACCAAGGATGAAATAAGATCAATAGTCGAAGACATCGTGAGCCTTGACCTCAGCGACCTAGAGATGGCGGCCTTTGTGATGTCTCAACACTTTCGGGGAATGAACATGGATGAGGCTGAGGCCTTGACGAGATCCATGGTGGAGACGGGTGGGACCATAGATTTCGAAAGGCCTGTATATGATAAGCACAGCGTGGGCGGCGTACCTGGGAACAAGGTGAGTTTGCTGATCGTCCCGATGGTTGCCGCGGCCGGCCTCTTCATTCCAAAGCTTTCCAGCCATGCCATAACGTCCCCGAGCGGCACAGCGGACACGATGCAGGTGCTTGCCAACGTTGACTTCTCCGTCGAGGAGTTCAAGGAAGCGGCGATGAAGGCAGGGGGAGCCATCGCCGCGTCAACTGGAATGAACATCTCTCCAGCAGACGACATCCTAATAAGACGTGTTGAGCATCCCCTGGGCGTTGATCCTGTGAGCCAGATGGCTGCCAGCATAATGTCGAAGAAGCTGGCGGTTGGCGCGAAGTTCTTGCTACTGGATATCCCTGCAGGGAAGGAGGCGAAGGTGGAGAGTGAGGAGGAGGCTCGCAGCCTAGCCTCGATGTTCATCGAGTTGGGGCGGAGAACTGGGATGAGGATCGCTTGCGGAATAACTTTCGGAGGAGCTCCGGTGGGACATGCCGTCGGCTCTGCTCTCGAGGCCCGCGAGGCGCTTCTGGCACTCGCCGGAAAAGCCGCGTCAACCAGCTTGGTTGAGAAGTCAACTGCTCTGACTGGAATGATGTTTGAAATGGCTGGAGTAGCCTCCCAAGGTCAGGGCAAGGAGATGGCGGAGGCCACAATTCGAAGCGGAAAGGCTCTGGCCAAGATGCGGGATATAATCGCGGCTCAGGGCGGCGATCCCAACATCCGGCCAGAGGATATCCCTGTTGGGTCGCATATCGCCGAGGTGAAGGCACGGTCCACTGGATATGTTACTAGGGTCAGCAACGCTGCACTTGTGGAAATAGCGAGAGCCGCGGGTGCACCAGTGGAGAAAGGAGCAGGCTTCGAGATAGAGGGTAAGGTAGGTCACTTCGTTAAGAAAGGCGATGTCATTTTGAGGATATATGCCGAAAGAGAGTCCAAGTTGGAGGCCGCACATAGCCTGGCACTCCATACCGAGCCCATACTCATAGAAGGGATGCTCCTACACAGGGTTCCTTGATCTTATAGGATCCTTGCTGGGAGCTCACGACGATACGTCTGCATCGCGCATCCTTGTCGGTGCAGTGAATCGCACCGATTAACTTCTCGCCATACTTGTAGTTCTCCATTTTTGAATTCATGTCGGTTTCCACCACCCACGGCAACGTTTTTAGACTGCAGAGCAGCTGGTGGGCTGAACGATTGGCTATGATCCCAGACGAAATTGCGGTCTATCTCAAGCCTTCTGGAAGGATACTTGAGGCTGAAGTTGACTACGGAGACGCGAGATACGTCGTCTTCGGCATACCTTACGATCTTACGAGTAGCTTCCGCCACGGCTCCAGATTCGCTCCGAGAGCTGTTAGAGAAGCGTCCACCTACATCGAGGTCTACAGCACCAGAGCCAGTTTTGATGCTTCAAACCTCAAGATAGCTGACCTTGGAGACTTGGCTTGCGTCTATGGTTTGCCGACTATGCTGAGGAGAGTAAAGGCCGTAGTTGGTAGGATCGCCAGAGACAAGAAGATTCCAGTAATGATCGGGGGAGAGCACACCTTCACGTACAGCGCAGTCGAGGCACTTGGAAGAGACACGGCACTGGTCTCTTTCGACGCACACATGGACCTGAGACCGGAATACCTTGGCGATGCTTGGAGTCACGCAACTGTTATGAGGAGAATAGCAGAGAGAATAGATCCCCAAAAGATCGTAATCGTTGGACCTAGAGCATTCACACCCGAGGAGCGACGTTTTGCACAGCATAAGGGGATGAGCTTGATCTACTCGTGGGAGATCACATCAGACCTGGAGGAATCCAAGAGGAGGCTGCTGGACGCGCTTTCCTCCGCGGAAAGGATCTACCTGACACTCGATATGGATGTTCTGGACATTCCATTCGCACCAGGGGTGGGTAACCCAGAACCCGAAGGTATCAACTCGAGCCAGCTCTACGACCTTCTATCAGTAGTAAGTGACCGGAGACTTGTCGGGTTTGACATAGCTGAAGTGTGTCCGCCATATGACCATGGGCAGGCTGCTGTGCATGCAGCGAAGGCTCTCGTGGAGGTGCTCGCGCACCTGGAAATAAGCACCGATCACTCGATCGGTGATCATGCTGAATGATCAAGAGCGTTGCTATCTAGCGTCGATCAGGAGGAGCATCAAGCTGGAAACGGCCAACGTTGTGGCCGCCAGGTTTGCTATAGCAACAGCTGCATTCCACCTCAATGATCGATCGATTAGTTTGTCCAGTCGCTTCGCATACCTATGGTCCAGCCAACCTGAAGCCGCCATAATCCTCTGCTCGATCGCGAGGTTCGCATCAGCAAGTTTTGAATTCTGCAGGGGTATTCCCAAGAATCTTTTGAGCGATCATGGTGACCTCCATTTCATCGTAGGTCTCAGACAAAGATTGTGCCGATCGATCAATCGCCAGGCACGCATCTTTCATACGGTGACTCGGGTGATAGGATTGATAGATCGAGGCGTGATCGCTAAACTCTGTCTGAGGCCATCACGGCGATGAATGAGCCGTTGGATTCGTGAAGATGCGGGTAGAGTCGTCTACAGGTTGACAATCCTCTCAATCCTGGCTGGCCAATCTTCGGGCTGAATTCCTCCAGCTTGAATTGCGGATGCTCCGCTAAGAAACGTTCAACAACCATCTCGTTCTCCTCCACAGCGATGCTGCATGTGCAGTAAACCAGCCGGCCTCCCGGCTTGACTGTTCGAGCGGCGTTGCTAAGCATTTGACTCTGGATTCTGTTGAATCTCGCCAAAGATCGTCGGTTGTATCTCCACTTCTGCGCGGGAACACGCCAGTAGATCCCCGTACCGCTGCAAGGGACGTCAACAAGCACCAGATCCATCATTCGTCTCACTGGGAGGGTTTTCGTTGCGTCAGTCAATAGAGGATGCACGATATCGACGCCGAGCCTCCGAATATTCTCCTTCAAGACGCGGGTTCTCTTCGGAGAGGAGTCGATCGAGTAGATAAGTCCCCTGTTTCGCATCAAGAAAGCCATGAGGGCTGTCTTTGCCCCTGGCGCGGCACAGATATCTAGCACGCTCATGCCTTTTCGAGGTGAAGCTGCACGTACGCAGAGTTGGCTGGCGAAGTCCATCACGAAGAATAGTCCTCTTCTGTAGCTCTCGGTTAGCCTCAGAGGCTTAAGGTATGACTCGAGTATGTAGGAGGAAGGCAGGCGTCTGTCTCGCCTCACGACAACTCCCTCGGAGCTCAGTTGTTCAAGACAATCCTCTTCATACCCCTTAAGCGGATTGACAGTAATGTAGGTTGGCGCCTGGTGATTGCTGTGTTTCATGAGCCTGATTGCCTCTGTTCGACCTAGCAGTCTTGTAGCGTAGTTTACGAACCATCTGGGGTGAAAGTATCTTAGGGCGTCCCTAGACGGAGAATCGAGGTTGAATTCCAGTTCCGGAGGCTCGATCCCCAGTACCCTGCCGAGGTAGGGTTCGACGTCTCGAAGCGATTTTTCCCCGAACGCCATCCTTCCAGCTCTAGCTAGCTTCAATGCATTGGTCCTTCTTCTGTCTGGTGCTCCGTACACGATTTCACTCACATAGATCTTAAGGAAGCGAAGCGCAAGAGGCTTGATCTCTAGCTTCCTCGGCCCCACCAGCTTTTGAGATATCCTGTTGACGCCGTTCTTTCTGCGAAAGAGCTCGCTAAGAATGCGTAAAGCAGCCATTGTCTCTTCGATGGTGGAGCCGAACTGGTGCGCGGTGGAGTACAGCGATGAATCGATGGAAGTTCGGCGCCTTTCCATTAGAAACCAAGAACGCTCTGCGAGACGGAGGGCTTGTTGAAGCACTTTTCCTTGAGACGTGGGTTCTCGCAAGGTCTGGGCCTCTTTGGCTTTGTGTCTTGGAGTGAAGAATAAGGATTGCTAAAGAAGATCAGAGCCGCGAGAGTTATATCTCGAGATGGTTCGGCTCATGACGGAACGACGACGACGATGAGCACCGACGCCTCAAGGGATCAGCCAAGGAAGCTTTTCCTCCTATCCGCAGGCTACAATGGTATAGTAGGGAAGGCCTACCTCAAGTTACTCGATCCCAGGCGCCAAGAGATCGTCATTTGGAACGATCCAACCGGGCACCAACCTTTCTGCTACAGCAGAGAGAGCGTGGAGAAGCTCAAACAGGATGAACGGCTGACTCAAGCCGGAGCAATCGGATTCCTTAGAGAGAGCAAGTTCGACCTGATGGAAGATAGGCCGATAGAGGTTACGAAGATCGTAGCATCAGATCCACTTGCTGTTGGAGGAAAAGCAGGCTCCATAAGAGAGTTCATCGAAGCCTGGGAAGCAGACATACCGTATCATCTAAATTACATCTATGATCGTGGTCTCGTTTGCGGAATGCCGTACAGGGTCCAAAAGAACGATCTTATGCCCCTAGTCGCCGACAGAAAACGCATTAACTCGCTAGTTGAGAAATTGTTTGTTCAGGAGCCCGACGACGAGAGGAGGGAAATAAGAAACTGGATGCTGTTGCTGGAGGCCGACCAACCGGAGATAAAACACGTTTCCTTGGACATCGAAGTCGTTTCCCCGGTCTCTACCAGGGTTCCCTCACCAGGAAGAGCGGAAGACCCAATAGTCTCCGTCGCCCTACGTGGTTCCGACGGGCTCAAAAAAGTCCTCATGCTGAAGAGAGATCTGGGGGGCGATGTCCTGTCGGGCCTCCCCTTCACTGTTGAACTGTACGAGAACGAGAAGGATCTACTCAAAGAAACCTTCAACACAATTGAAAGCTATCCGATTGTAGCAACTTTCAACGGAGACGACTTCGATCTTCCCTACCTGAGAAATCGAGCAGAAAGAGTCGGTGTAGAGAGGTCGGCAGTGCCCGTTCTGGTCGGCAGACAGGGAGCGTCGCTGAAGAGAGGAATACACCTCGATCTTTATCGACTCTTCTTCAACAAGTCCATGCAGATATATGCCTTTAACAACGCCTATAGGGAAAACACCCTCGAAGCCGTTGGTCAAGGCGTTCTGGGCCGAGGCAAGGTCGAGATCGAGAAACCAATTGGTCAACTGAACCTGAGAGAGCTCGCGTGCTACAACTTCGGAGACGCTGAACTGGTTTACAGTCTTCTCTCATATCACAACGACCTCATCCTGAGGTTGCTTGTTGTGCTGTGTAGGATCAGCAAATTGACAATAGAGGATGTCTGCCGGCAGGGTGTGTCTGGCTGGATAAAGAACCTCCTGTTCTACGAGCATAGGGCACGGGGCTATCTTATCCCAAGATCAGACGACATACTCAAAGTGAAGGACGTCACAAGTACGAAAGCGATCATCGAAGGCAAGAAGTATCGAGGAGCGATAGTTGTCAAACCTGTTCCTGGCATGCACTTTGACGTGACGGTCCTTGATTTTGCGAGCCTCTACCCCTCGGCACTCAAGGAATGGAACCTTAGCTACGAAACCGTAAGGTGTCCACACCGCGATTGCAGGGGAAACAGGGTGCCAGAGACGAGCCACTGGATCTGCACGAAGAGGAAGGGCTTGGAGAGTCTGCTTGTAGGATCGCTGAGAGACATCAGGGTTGCTTGGTACAAGCCTAAGAGCAGCGATCAGCGTCTCCCGGAGGAGACTAGGATATGGTATTCCGTGGTCCAAAGGGCGCTCAAAGTCTTCCTGAACGCCAGCTATGGGGTCTTTGGAGCCCGGATCTTCCCCCTTTACTGTCCTCCTGTGGCTGAGAGCACAGCGGCAATTGGAAGACACGCCTTCAGCAGGGCTATAGAAAAAGCCAGAGAACTCGGGGTGGAGGTCATCTACGGCGATACAGACAGTATCTTCCTAGAGACGGACGACAAGAACTTGGTCAGGATGCTCATCGACTGGGCTGCCCGCGATCTGAGGTTGGATCTTGAGATAGACAAGGTATACAGGTATGTTGTCTTCTCGACAAGAAAGAAGAACTACCTCGGCGTGACCACGAGCAATGTGCTCGACGTCAAGGGATTGACTGGGAAGAAGAGACACGTCCCCATATTCATAAAGAACGCCTTCGACGATATGGTCGAGAAACTGAGGAACGTCCGTACACCGGAGGATCTAGCTGAAGCCAGACGACAAATAGAGGACATACTAAGGGATTGGTATCACAAGTTGAACCGCAAAGAGTTCAGCCTCGAGGATGTGTCATTTCACGTGATGATGAGCCGCGCCCCGGAAAGATACGTCAAGACAACCCCTCAACACGTCAAAGCCGCAAGAAAGCTCCAAGGTCAGGGATTGAATGTTTCTGCAGGGGATATCATAAGCTTTGTGAAGACAAGAGACCGAGAAGGTGTACAGCCTCTTCAGCTCGCACGCAAGGAGGACGTAGACGTCGATAAATACATGGAGTATCTCGAGTCCACCTTCGACCAAGTCCTTGATGCCCTTGGCCTTGACTTCAAGTCAATCAAGGGTATAAGCAGCCTTGAAGACTTTTTCTAGCAGGAATACTTTTGCGCGCGAAGGCTATCAACCATTACCCAAGCATCATAGCTTGCATGGCCGGAAGTCCGACGGTCTATTGGTCGCCCGGCAGAAAAAGATGGGTGACCAACCAACGGGGGAGTTCAACCCCTTCACGTTGATTGATCTGTTTTTTCTCTACTTCTTCTTTCTCTTGCTCTTCTTGGCGGGTTTTTTCTTAACCGCTCTCTTTCTCTTCTTTGGTGCTTTCTTCTTTGCTGATTTCTTTCTGGGCATGTGTTTACCTCCGCACTACAGGTCTTTTTCTCGTTTTTTGTGCAGTGCTTGCAGCTTTTAAGATTTGTGGTTCAGCATTTGTCGAAGCAATCGCGTGATTAAGGGTAAGGATTCGGTTGAATCACTGAGTTGGCTTCGAGCAAATGGGAGGTGGATTTTGATCCAGCTGGCCACGAGTTCCTTCTGAAGAATTGTCACTTCGTCTCAGCGATTGCAGGAGGAATCTGGAATATCTTTAATGATGTTTTTGTCACCCTGAATCAAAGTCTTCTGACCACGTCAAGGGGAATGTCGGCTGAAATATGACTGGATCGTTGTGGGTTTTCATACCTTGCTCGAAGATATTCAGCTTGGATTGATCGCGATCGATCAGCCAGTGAAGATCACTCACGTTTCCAACTCTTCGCTGAGCACCAATCTTAAAGAGAGGTTGATGGGACAATCTATCATGCAGCGGTTGGCGGTCATAAAGGGACCTCAGCTACTTTCCTATGATTTCCCTCGCAGCCACCCTTTGAAGTCTGATAGGGTCGAGATATTTTGGAGAATGCTCGAAGAATCAGAAGGTGAGCTGGGGGGCTCCATCATCTTCGTCGACCCTGTTGTTGCAACTGACCAGCAGCTACTACTCTTCCACGAACGTGATTATCTACGGTTTGTTCAGCTGATGTCGAATAGAGGCGGAGGCCTTCTAGACTACGGGGATACCCCAGCCTTCAAGGGATGCTATGAAGCAGCTGCATACTGCGTCGGATCTACGCTCAAAACTATAGAGATGGTTCTCAACAGGGAGGCCGACCACGGCTTCAATCCGGTGGGAGGCTTTCACCACGCAAGAAGAAGTGCCGCTGCAGGCTTCTGTATATTCAATGATGCCGGTGTCGCAATAGAATACCTCCTGCGCGTGAAAGGCATCTCTCCTGTTGCATACGTGGATATGGATGCTCATCATGGTGATGGGGTCTGCTATGAATTCTACAGCAACAAGAAACTCATATTCGTAGACATTCATCAGGATGGCAGATCACTCTACCCTGGGTCTGGCTTCGCGTATGAGACGGGAGAGGGCGAAGCTGTGGGAACAAAGCTGAACACTCCACTTCCAGCGGGATCCGGTGACTCGGAATTTAAGGAAGCCTTCGAGAAGGGGTTGAGGTTCCTTAACCAGTTCTCGCCTCGTTTCATCCTCTTTCAGTGCGGAGCTGACGGCCTCGAGGGAGATCCCCTCACTGGCCTGAGGTATTCGGAGGAAGCTCATGCTTTCGCTGCGGCTCGCCTGAACGAGATCGCGCACAGGCTCTGTGAGGGCAGGCTGGTGGCTCTGGGCGGGGGAGGCTACAGTCCTGACGGTACAGCAAAAGCCTGGATGCAGGTGGCGAAAGCCCTGATTCAGCCCCCTTGATTGAGACAAACCCAGCTTGGGTTGCGGCTGTGGAAAGTAGGGTAAATGCGAGGCCGATCGATCAGGAAGACGTAGAAGTAGGCTGGAGGGAGGGGCGAGATCGTACACACAGTCAGGAGCAACGGCCAATGCGCTTCGTTCTTCAGGCGTTGCAAGAGTTTTGGATAAGAACAGACTATTTTACCGGTATCTCCTTTTCCAGCCATCTTTTGGGCGCCGTAATCTCGTGCACTATGGCATTGAAGGCCGCTCTCGTCTTATCTGGATCTACGGCGCAAGGTAGCTTTAGGGTGAGACGATACTCGGAGCGGCGCGTCTCGCCCAATCTGAAGCCAGGGCCGGCTCTGACGATCGACCGAATCTCTCTGACATTCTCTGACATCTCCTAGAGACATACCGGAGATAGCTCGATCGATCCTTGCTCTTCCACATCGGATCCATCAACCGCTGCGTCCTCCTAATGAGGTCTCTCATATGTATCTTAACCTCATCGGCGGTCTCGAAAAGAGGAGACACATCCACCTCAAATCCTAGAATCCTTCCCGCAAACCGTAGAAGATCGATCGAAGATGACCTCGGACTCTTGCTCGCAATCCAGTCGATCAACTCAGATATAAACGGGCCTCAGCACAGAAATTGGTATCGGAGTTTCCGAGAAAAATGCCACGAAGTCAGTCTTCGCGTACAGCCTCATCAACTCCTTGATGCCGCTCTCGTGAACCGCAATCGATCGATCGAGCAGTCAAATACTGGAAGCGCAGCCAGCGGCATTGTTGGACAAAAAGAATCTATCTGGGAAATTCACGTCTGTAGTGAGGACATTCAACATTACTGCAATGCAAGACTGATGAACATCCAGCACATGAGAACACTCGCGAGTAACTAATGTCAAAAGTCCTCCCACAGGAAAGACAGGTCACCAGCCTGCTATTTGACATTCTTTGTGGATCTGAATGACAGCGGCATTCATCGCTATGTCCCAGTTTCCTAGTCTCGCGTTGATTCATGGATTCCTGTAAGTGAGGTCAAACGCGTCGCCACCAATGTTCCCACAACAAGTGATATGGCAACCTGGATGGGTGTCACCAAAGCTCCTCCCATCCATATGTACCTGAGTGTCTCAACATTGAATCCATAGAGGAAACTGTACGTCTGACACGGAATAAACAGGAATATCCTGAACAATATATCTGACTCGAGCCCAATAAGAGCTGAGAATAGAAAACGGTAGGTCGGTCTGTCTTTCCATCTATCGATCAATCCTCGAAACGACCATACATCAAACTGCTTTGAGACCCGCACGGCGCGCGACATCAGCAGGATGTATACCACATAGGTGTCCCACATTCCCCAGATCGGAAGTCCCCATGCCACCGGCGTTAAGAAATATGCAGCGAGGAGAGCCGTCTGGTACACAGCAACACCCCTGACCCGCCCCCTGAAAACATGTCCGGAGATCATTGCTCCCACTGGGGCGCCCATCATGAACAGAAACTCAGCCGGGCCTCGATAATTGACGAAGTGGCCTAGAAGAACACCGATCAAAACCGCGATAGCCCCCTGACGAGGACCTAGAATCACTCCTGTCAGCGGCTCTGTAATGAACACCCAACTCATCCAGACACCCGTCTGAAATTGAGGAATCCCAGGGACCGAGTCGAAAACCGCGTTCATCGCGGAGAAAAGTGCAATCCGCGCAATAGCCGACGAAGTTCTGACAGAGGGCGATCTATCGATCGTGCCTCGATTCGAGGAGTTTAACGCTTTGGGGGGACAAAGACCGGAGTCCCTCACTCTCATTTCACCGCTAATGCTCTCAAGACCCTCGAGGCGCGACGTCTGGCAAGCCCTAACGATTTGCTCTCTGTTCTTCCCAAAGCGATGACCGAGCAAACCGGTTCTCCCTTCTCGACAAGGCTCCCGGGCAGGGGAACGTTTCTAAACCAGCGTTCGTGTCTGAAATCCGGCACTAGGCATCTTTCTGGGGCATACACTATGAGTCTGGTGCAAAAAGCTTTTTGATGGGCGATCTTGGCCGGCAGTTTTCCACGGAGACAGGCGTTCACATGCATTTTGACCACGTTTAGCCCAAAAGCCTTCTCCACACATTCAAGTGTCCCTTGAAACCTGGGGTTAACCTCAATTACACAAGGATGACCATCTGGCGAGATCACGAAGTCGACACCGTTCGACCCAACCAATCCAAAGTGTACGCAAACTTCCTCAGCTATCCGCATACACTCTCTAACTACGTTTCGATGCATGGAAATTGGAACGATGTTTCCACACCAGCCAAAGGCGTGCCGCTGGAAAAGTCTATGATCCCCTAAAATCTGTTTGCTAGCCGCGACGGACTTTGCACGTCCAGACGCTGAAATAACAGAGACGCTAGCCGGAACCCCGGGGACATATCTTTGCACGAGCACGCGAGAGGACGAGCCACGGACCCTAGCGAAGGATTCCGCGAGGTCCCTCGTGTTCTTAACGAGCTTGATTCTGGTTCCGCCCGAGGTGGACCAAGGCTTCATCACAACGGGGAATCCGATTTGAGCCGCCGCCGCCTCAGCTTCCTCTCTGTCGGCTGCGAAAATGGTCTTGGGGTGCGGTAGTGATAGTCGACCAAGTTCATCGAAGAAGAACCTCTTATCTCGCACGTGTTTGATGGCGCTAGGTGGGTTTCCGAGAATGGGAGCCAACTCATTTAGCTTTTCGAGGATGTTCCTCGAGTCGTCCAGTCCCGACGCCAGCAGCATGAATTGAGGTCGACACAGAGACACCAAGCGTCGAGCTATCTCAAGGAGGCCTTGAGGGCTGTAGCGGGTTTCAACGGTCCCCGAAGATTCCCCCACCCTCTGCTGAATGATTGATTGCGAATGAAGACAGAGGCTCTTGAGATCGAGGTCGCCGAAGTAGTCCACGGCGCAGACTGAGTAGCCAGCTCTTGCCGCAGATGCCGCCAGCCCAGGGGCGTCCAACCCTACTACCATGATACGAGGTGAGTGATCGAGACCGACCTGGTCCATGGCAGCATCCTCCGGGGAAAGGTGACTAGCTGAGCGTTCAATGTGGGAGCTCAAAGTATAAGACATCTCCTGTGGCGCGATCGATCGAGTTTGGAGCTGTAGTTTTCTCCTCAGTTGGCAGAGAGCTTTAAGTCTCTGAGATGAGGCTTGTATCTGGATTTTGGATGCGGCTGCACCTGGGAAAGAAGGGTCTGCGTGTTCTCGGGGTGGCTGAAAGCTTTGTACGTGAGAAGAGCGATCGAGCTGCTTTGGCCGGAGTGGTGATGAGGACGGATGGAGTCATCGATGGTTTTTCGCTGGGTTCTTGCCGTGTAGGTGGAATGGATTCCACCGAAAACATCATTCGGATGTTTCGAGATTTGGGAAGAGAAGACATCAATGCCCTCATGCTCAACGGATGCGTCATAAGCTGGTTCAACGTTGTCGATCTGAATGTACTTCATGAATCCATTGGCTTACCGACGACGTGTGTGACGTATGATGCTTCTGAAGGACTCAAGAAGTACTTCGAAGAATACTTTCCGCACGACTGGGAGCGCAGATACTTCGTATACCAAAGAAACGGAGCGAGAACAAGGGTCAAGCTTAGGACCGGATACCCGATCTTCCTGCGGTGTTTCGGAATGGAGGTGGAGGAAGGGCTCGGTTTGGTGAATAGGTTCACTGTTCACGGGAAGATACCTGAACCCATAAGGCTCTCAAAGTCGCTGGCTCACTGTTTCTTTAGAACGTTCTCCACTGCGAGATGGGAGTCGCACTGCCTCCAAAATAACAAGGATGGAGCGCAAGATGCCTAAGAGCACAGCTGTGATCGATCGTCTTCTTGGCCCTCTAGATGAAGACCAATTGACGTGTTGGACCGATCGATCTTGGGCATATAAGCCCCCACTGTGGCAATGATTCAGCTAAAAATGTCAGCCTTCTTCGCAACCCGCTGAAAAACGATAAATCCCTTAGAATTCTCGATGGCTGGTGGAGTCGAGTATGACCCTCCTTTTCATAGGGCTTGGAGTGGATGGATTGGACGGGATAACGTTGCAGGCCTTGCGCGCGATTCGAGAATCAGACCTTGTCCTTCTAGACGTGTACACAGGCCGTGTTGCTAAGGATCTACGAAGCGAACTGGAGAAGAAATCGGGAAGAGAGATCGTTGATGCTGGAAGAAGCCTACTAGAGGAGCAACAGAGAAACGTTGTGGAGAAGGCCCGATCCGAGGAAGTCGCTATACTTGTTCCCGGAGACCCGTTCGCAGCCACAACCCATGTCTCGCTCAGGCTCCTGGCCGCCAGAATGAGTGTTCAGACTCTGGTGTTTCACGGCGTGTCGATTTTCTCAAGTGCTCCAAGCGCCTGCGGCCTTCAGTCCTACAAATTCGGTCGGACTGTCACGATCCCCAAGACGGAGGATCTAGATTTGGTTCAGTCAGCCTACCGGGGGATCAAGGAGAACTTGGCGAGGGGTCTTCATACATTGGTTCTCCTCGACACCAAGGACGGCGGCTTGTCTATGCAAGACGCTCTTCAAATGCTTCTCGACTTGGAGGAGAGGAAGAAGAGACATGTGGTGAGGCCGGACATGCTGACCATCGGCCTAGCTAGGATTGGATATCCTGATGTAAGAATTGCGGCAGAAGCCCTTGAGGAGATCAGGCTACAGACCTTCCCTCAGCCGCCTCACTGCTTAGTGTTCCCTGGAGACCTTCACTTCGCAGAGGAGGAAGCCCTGGTTCTCATCGCCGGCGCCCCTGAAACGTTGGTACGGGGCCATCGCGCCAGAAACGAAGTCGCTGAGAGGACAGGCAGATATCTCAGCAAGGCGGAATCGGTTCTTAGGAACATAGCCTTGAGAGACCTGCCTGCGTCTCTCAGCCTTGAAGATGTGGAGCGGGTGACTGCTCAAGCTAGCAACTACACTGAAGACACAAAGCACTTCCTCACTGCTGGGGATGCTGAGACAGCGTTGGCATCCATCTCCTATTCCGAGGGACTGCTCGACGCGCTAAGACTATTAGGTTTGGCTAGATTCACTTGGTAGATGAGCAGGGTTACTGGCGATGGTTCGAACGGTCTTGGCTTCAGGCGTTTTTGATCTGCTTCACCCTGGCCACGTGATATATCTCTCTGAAGCCAAGAGGGCCGGAGGAAAGAACGCCCGACTGGTTGTGGTTGTTGCAAGAGACTCGACTGTCAGGAAGGTGCGAAATCGGGGACCCGTGTTTAACGAGGAGGCTAGAAGAATATTGGTCGAATCGCTCAGGCCAGTTGACAAAGCAATCCTAGGAAGCGAGCCGTTCTCATTCGAGGAAATCGTGCGGAAGGTTAGGCCCGATGTCGTGGCGTTTGGCTATGATCAAGAGAGATGGATGAGAGACTTCCTAAAGACAAAGAAGAGGATGAAGTGGAAGATAAAGGCCGTGAGAATAAAGGAGTTTAGGAGCAGCCCGATTCATAGCAGCTCAGCTGCGGTTAAGAAGATTCTCAAGCAGGACGCCTGGAGGAAAGCTAGCGGATAGGGTCACTCGATCTCCATCCTTCAACCCAAGTGTCTCGCGGAAGTAGTCCCTAGCCATGACCTCAACAACGGAAGAGTCATAGTGCGTTCTCTCCGAGAAAACTATTACGCACTCCACGGAATCGTTTAGAATCGCTTGCAAGCATTTCGCTGCCCCATAGGTCCTGCTCTTGTCGCTGAACCCCGCTATCTCTACAGGAGCCATCCTCTCCATCAGCAACCTATTCTCTATGGAGCCTCTGTTGTCCAGCCTGATGTTCAGAGTGCCCGGATATGGCCTGTACCCGAACTTCTTCTCAAACTGCTGAAGGTATCCCTTTAGGCTGGTGTAGTATGAACCCTCACCTATTCCCGAGAACACTCTTCCTTGGAGAACGAGCTTTGCGGGCATCTCGAAGACCCCCCTGTATTCGACAAAGATTTCCCTGAGTGCCCTGAGACCTTCAGGGGTTATCTTGACGAAACTCCTTCTTCCGCTCTTCTTCCTATGGATGAATCCCCGCTTCTCCAAGCTCCTGAGCTGCCTCGAGGCTGATTGCTGCGATATCCCCAGTTCTTCGGCGAGTGAGGATGTCGTAGCCTCGACAGGGATGACATAGGAGCTCCTCCTAGCCAGCAGGAGAAGAAGACGTTCCTTAGATCCACGCAGCATCTCATTCACTCTCTTTCACCTCGTTAGCCTGCGGCTCTCTCTCAGTAGAAATCTCGCGGTCTTGTGAGCCAGCCGCATCGGAACAGGCAGTCTGCCTCCATCGATTAGGCGGGTTACTATTTCAGTAGCTCTCTTGAGGGAGATCATGTTTCCCACGCTCACGTAAATAGGTCCCTTGGATGTTTGGATCATCTTGGCCGCCATTTTTCTCTCCTCGTCGAAGACATAATTTTCTCCTCCGTCCAAGACGACTGTATATCCTTTGAGCAAGCTCGAGGATACGCCTACGCACGGAATCTTTCCCACAACACCCACGTGGGTGGCGAGCCCGCAACGTCTAGGGTGTGCCAGGCCGTGGCCGTTCACCATCAATATGTCTGGCCGGGCTTCGAGTCGACGAAGCACGGCAAATATGAACCGCGCTTCCCTGAATGCGAGGAAGGTGGGAATGTAGGGAAATCCAACACGTCCAAGAAAAACTTTGGATTCCTTTTCACAGCGATCCTTCATGGAAATCACGACAACTGCTGCAGCGCCGTTCTCCGAGTCATAAGCCACGTCAACCCCGGCTATTAGTTCCGGGTCTTCCTTGACGACATCCTCCTTGACTGTCTTCGCCGCGAGCAGGGCTTGGGCCTTCGCAGCCCGTCGAACCGAGAATCCTCTAGGAACTGTCGCTGGCCGACGCGAACATGGATACCTTCCTTCGGGAGTGGGCAAGCGTGTTTCAACCTTTACGGCCTAGGCGCGGTGGTGTGACGATGTTTTTTGCCAGAGCTCTTCCCCACGGCTGTCATCATGTCTTCGATTCGAGCCCTCTGGTATTCCATTGTGACGTCGCCGCGCGTGTGTTCGACCAATGCTCTCACTTGGTCGCATTTTCTACGAAGACCCCTCGTGCTGGGTGCGGCATGAAGAGTGATCATCAGCTCGTCATAGATCTTCTCCATTGTTTCAAAGCTTTTGATCGCCTTGGCTACCTCCCCTCTCCTAATGCTGTCCAAGCATGATCTTCTCAACTCTCCGCAGAAGTCGGCCAATCCAAGGATGTAGGCTTCACGAGGAGCTCGTATCTTCGTCGGCGACATCAGCCTCCCTGTCCTCACATATTCGCGCAGGAGCTTTGCTTCACAATACTCTTGGTAGGCTTGGTTCATCGCGCCGTGGTGCCGGAGCTCCCTTTCTTGTCGACTAGCCTGCTTCGCAAGGGAAAGGATTTCCTCGACTTGGGCAATGCGGCGATCTGCCTCGTTCAACTTTTGTCGATGTAGCGATATGATGGCTGCGCTGCACTCCTGGATGGCTCTTCTTCCGAGCTTCAGAATTTCTTCTCGAGCCTCAGCCTTCACCGAGAGGTCTCTCCTAAGTTTCTCCATAGCCTTCTCGAAGCTCATTCCATGCTCACCTACAAGTTGAGTTTTATCGGCTTTTCAAGCTTACTGAGAAGAGCAACGCGGCTCTCCATCTGCTGGTCGATCAGATTGTAACTTGTCAATCGACTCAGCTCCGCCGCAAACGACATGATCTCCCTGTGGCTAGGCATGCCTTTGAAGCCCAGCCTTCGAGTTGAGTATCCTACGTGCATGTAGGCCTTGGCCTCAACGTACGTCACTTCAGAGGACAGGATTAGCTTGGAATATTCTTCAGGGATCATCATGTTCAGGCCTTTGACAAGGGTTAGGCGAATGACAGTAGGGCAGGAAAAACTGCTGAGGATCTCCAACGTTGTCTTTAGGCTCTTCCATCCGTCTTGGACCAATGGGCTACAGACTCTTCGGTAAATCTCCTCAGAGGGGGCGGCTACAGTCACGTAGAGCTGAGTTGGCTCATCCTCGAGACTAGCCAAGGCATCAGGTTTCGTGCCGTTCGTAACCAAGAAAGAGGTCACCCCCCTCTGACGAAAGCAATCTATCAGGGAGCCCAAGTGTGGATAGAGCGTCGGCTCGCCGGCTAGGCTTATGGCCACATGTCGAGGGTCACAGGCTTCCTCGTAGCGTCGGCGTGGAACCATCGGGTTGCCCTTATACCCTGAAACCAGTCGCCTCTGCTCCTCTATTGCGGCCACGGCAATCCGCTCGGGGTCATCGGGAGTTCTAGGCTGAAGTTCGTTCCAATCGACCCCGACATCACTTGGCTGCATTCGCCAACAGAAGACGCATCGCTGGGTGCAATGGAAGGGCGAAGGTGAGAGCTGCACGCAGCGATGGGAACTTACGCCGTAGAACTTCTGTTTGTAGCAAACCTTGCCGTTTACCAAGCTTTCATGCAGCCATCGACAGGCCTTGACCGCAGCTAGATTCCCGATGAAGTGATAGCGTTGCTTGGCTAGTCTCCTCTTCAGCTTGGCTATTGTCTCGCATTCATCCATTGCGACCCGCAAGTTCAAGCCTGGACGCCAACTGTCTCGTCTCGCTCCAAGCCTTGTGAAGTGAAAAGCATCAGGTCGATGCCGTTGCCGCTCGCTGTATCTCTGCTTATAGACGTCCTCACTGTTTTCACCGCGAGATCGTAGAGTTGATCCTTGCTTAGATCCGGCTCGTAGTTTGCCTCCAAAACGCCTATGGCGACCTCTGCGCCGGTCCCAACCGCTGCATAGTCGTCCTCAATTAGGGAGCCTATGGGATCCAGCACAAAGACGTGTGATCCACGGTCATCGACGCCTCCAACAATCGTTTCAGCCAGGTAAGGATAGTATCTCCGTCCAAAGAGGTGGTTCGAGAGGATCTTCCCAACTGTTTGAACTGGGGGTTCTCTCTTCATTTCAAGCTTGTAGAGGTTGACGGCTGCGATGGCATCGCGAACAAGCACTTGCATGTCCGCAACCATGCCGGCGCAGGCCGCCCCGGTGCGATCGGTGACTTTGAATAGCTTCCTAACGTTCTTGCTGACAACGAAGTAACCATAGGAGAGTCTCTTCTCGGAGGCGATGATTGCCCCAGTAGGTGAACGTACGCCTATCGTCGTGGCTCCTGGAAACGGAAATGGAAGAGCGGACATGACTCAGATCCCTTCGATGTGTACGCCATAGCAAAATACCTCCGTAGATAAGTGTTTGCGGGGTGTTTGGGGACGCAGCCCTTCGAGCGGCTTCCTCACGTGCCGCGGGCTGAGGAGCTACTGGAGCAGGCTTTCAGAAAAGCCAGGCAGAAAGCTACTTCGATCCATGTCTCAGCGAAGTGGCAAAGGCCCCGGTTGGCGGAAGAGGCGAGGGTGAAAGCAGCCCGAGGGTCGATTTCCCGGAGACTTCGCGCCCTGCTGAGAGAAACGCCGAGAATCGAGCGAGTTCATCCCTTTTACTTGGAGGTTCTGGAAACGGTAGTCGGTCTCGACCGGTTCAAGAAGGACATGGGAGCGGTCAAGTGGGCCTTGGGGAGAACGGAATCTCTGCAACGCAGCCACCTCCGAAAGATGCGGAGCATCCGTCGAGGCTACGCGTCGGTTAGGAGGAGCTACTTCGGAAGGCTGGCCTCAGTTCTGAAACAGATAGATCCACAATTGGATGAACTTGCTAGAGCCCGAGCTGTTCTTAGAAAGTTGCCGGATATCGATTTTAGCAAGGCATGTCTGCTGGTCTGCGGGCCGTCGAACACAGGCAAGTCAAGCCTGGTGAAGAGGATATCTTCAGGAAAGCCCAAGATCGCCGCGTATCCGTTCACGACAAAACATGTCAATGTTGGCCACAGAGATCTAGGAGGCAGGGTTATTCAGATAGTCGACACGCCAGGGCTTCTGGACAGGCCTCTCTCCAAGAGAAACCCGATAGAAATCAGGGCGATAGCCGCGCTTCGACACCTAGGGGACCTGACAGTTTTTCTCTTCGATCCAAGCGAAACCTGCGGCATTCCTATCGAGATGCAAATGTCCATCTACCGCAGCGTGGGCGAGTTACTAGGGAAAGACACCAGATTGCTGACAGCTGCCAACAAGATCGACTTGTCTCCGAAGGAGAACCTGAAGAACCTTGACAGAGCGCTGAAACGGCGGGCAATCAGAATCAGCTGCCTCACAGGGGAGGGAATAGATGAACTTCTTCACGCTATATCAGAGGAACTCGAGGCTGTGCAGACAGCGGGTGAGGGGATCCTCCATTGAGATCGTTCATCTCGATAGATGGCAGCCACGGGAGCGGAGGTGGTCAGATCCTCAGGGTTGCATTGGCTCTCTCAGCTCTAACTCTCAAGCCGGTGGAGGTCTTCAACGTTAGGGCGAAGCGGACCAAGCCTGGGCTCAGGCCCCAGCACCTTGCGGCAGCGGAATCCGTTGCGAAGCTAGCTTCCTGTAGAGCTACAGGCCTTCACGTGGGCTCGAGAAGGGTCAGCTTCGAACCGACACACATATCAAGTGGATCAATGCGGTTCGACATAGGAACCGCGGGCTCCACAACTTTAGTGCTCCAGGCGCTCATGCCTCCCATGTGTTTCGCGTCTGGCCCTGTCGAAGTCGATTTGATCGGGGGAACTAACAACCCGCTGGCTCCCCCCATTGAGTTTCTTCAGCAGGTCTTACAACCAGCTCTGGTCAGGATGGGGTGCAGGATAGAGGTTGACCTCGCTAGAAGGGGCTTCTATCCAGTAGGCAAAGGGGAGCTGAGAGCCCGCTGTTATCCCATAACCAGACTCAAACCTATCGAGATTACGGAGTTTGGAAGATTGGAAGAGATTACGGGTGTGGTGTACAGTTCCAGACTTCCAAGTCATATCCCAAGAAGAATAGCGGCGAGTGCGAAAGAGCATCTGGCGAAATCCGGTTTCCCTGACGCCGCTCTCGAGATTGAGGAGATGCAGCCGGGTGATGCCGAGTGTTCAGAAAGCCCGGGCTGCGGGATCAGTCTGGTCGCTCACCTCACCTCAGGCAGCGTCCTCTCAGGGGACAGTCTGGGGCGCCCCGGCAAGACCTCTGAAATTGTGGGTCGAGAAGCTGCGCAAAGACTCTTGGAACAACTGAGAGTTCAGAAACCTGTGGACAGGCATCTCGGAGATCAACTAGTCGTCTACATGGCAGCAGCAGACGGCACCTCTCGAATAGATGTGACCCAGCTTACAACGCATGCACTAACCTCCATCTATGTGGCCCAGGAAATAGCCGGAGTAAGGTTCTCCGTCGAGGGTGAGGAGGGAACACCAGGACGCATCACCTGTGAAGGCGCTGGGCTCAAGAACACGAGCCTCCAGACACACCTTCGTGGACCCGAGGGATGAGAAACCCAAAAGAGAAATACTTCAAGGCGGCAGACTATTTAGTAACTGCAAGGAGGAACTCAACTGTCTTTGGAGGTAAACGAAACTTCATGATTCGAGGACTGTTTCTGGGCAAGTTTCAGCCTTTCCATATCGGACATCTCGAAGTCGCTAGAGTCATTCTTCGGGAGGTTGACGAGATCGTTCTAGCGATTGGGAGCGCTCAATTCAGCTACACCCCTGAGAACCCCTTTACCGCCGGCGAGAGAATAGAGATCGTCAGACGCAGCCTCTTGGACAGAGATGTTGACCTAAGGCGGTGTTTGATCATGCCGGTCCCCGATGTGGGCACTCACTCTATCTGGGTCTCGTACGTGAAGACTTTCTGCCCTAAGTTCGATGTTGTCTACTCTAATAACAACTTGGTAAGAACACTGTTCATAGACGCTGGCTACGAGGTTAGGCCCTCACCCCTCTTCAACAGAGAGAAGTACTCGTCAGCCGAGATTCGGAGGCGGATGAGAGAGAAGAAGGATTGGAGAAGCCTTGTTTCCCAAAGTGCTGCCGCCTACTTGGAGGGGATAGACTCGGAGATTAGGTTGTCGGACATAGGAGCTCCCACGCAGGAAGAACACACTCCATAGGCGTACGATCGATCCGCCAACTGTAAGTAGAGACTGGAGGGTTCGCTCCGATCATTACTCGATCAATCGAGATCATCGCGCGGGCGAATCTACGCTCGGCTGCTCACCCTTCTAGGTTAATCGATACTCTAATCTATGATTCTGACCTTCAGTCGTCTCCCGATCCTTGTCCTCAGACTCTTCGCTGCGTCTCCCTGATTTGCTGCTATCTCGAGGAGGCCATGGCTTCCGATGAGGGCAAGCATCTTCCTCTTTTCGACGTCGGAATACGTTCTGCAGAGCTGCATTCTGAAGGCTCGTAAGGCTGACTTGACGCGAATCATGGAGCCTGACTTCATGCCTGTCTTCGACAGAAAAATGGGGTCGATGTTGGTTATGATGTTGCCGAAGCCATCGATGTGAAGAACCTCGCAGACAATCTCGTCGTCTCTTATCTGAGGCTCCGGAGAGCGGAGCTCGACGATTCTGTGGAGGAAGTGGCCGAACTCATCTAGAGGAACGCCTCTAGCCAAATGAGCTGCTGCTGGAGCGAAGACATCGCGTCCATGGAAGGTCTTAGAGCGCTGCGGAAGCATGTACTTCTCGTCCTCTATTTCGACGACACGCTTCACCTCCTCAAGGCGGGCGGCGGGAGATAGGACCCCGTTATCAGGGCCCACGAGGAAGCTTCGTCTGGTCTCGACAATCACGGCTTTGCGCGGTGAACCAACACCAGGATCCACAACGACGACGTGGATGGTTCCACGGGGGAAGTGTGGAGTAGAGCTTCTGAGGAGAAAAGCCGCATATCTAACGTTGAACTTGGGAACATCGTGTGTGAGGTCGACTATTCTCACAGTGGGGCTGATCCCGAGGACAACTCCTTTCATGGCGCCCACGTAGGTGTCTCTCGTTCCGAAATCCGTCAGCAAAGTGATGATATTGCTGAGCTTGCTAGCGCTCCTTGTTCTTGGGGGCATCGCCGAACGCTCGGGTCTACTGCCATTTGAAATTTCTTAAGGATTTGTTTCCTGCGTCGGGTGAAAGTTCGATTGATCGCTGTCCGTCACCAGCTGGGTATGGTCATCGACACGCTCAAACCGATAGAGCCAAAACTGCATAGCATAAATACTGCCGGAAAACCATCTCAGCACACACCTATAGAAGAGCGGCACCGAAGATGTCACAAAGAACGGTTAAGGCGCTAGTGGCAGGCGGAAAAGCAACAGGGGGGCCACCGCTAGGTCCTGGTCTCGCGCCCCTAGGCGTAAATGTCCTCGCGGTTGTTGAGAAGATAAACGAAGAGACCAAGGACTTCCTCGGAATGCGGGTGCCTGTCACCGTTACGGTCGATACTGAGACGAAGGATTTTTGGGTCGAGGTGGGGACGCCGACAGTTTCAGCTTTGGTTGCCAAGGAGATTTCCAAGGAAAAGGGCTCTGCCGCCGCCGGCAAGGATTTTGTCGGCAACCTTTCCATGGAGCAGGTTGTCAAGATAGCTAAGGCGAAGCGGGGCCAGCTGCTTGCCAAGACGTTGAGGGGCGCGGTGGGAGAGGTTGTAGGGGCGTGTGTAAGCATGGGTGTCACGGTTGAGAGCGAGGACCCCAAGCAGGTTGCCCGTGCTATCAAGCAGGGTAATTATGACAATGTGCTGGGAGAGGGGTAGCCGTGTCGATTCGTACAGAGGCTTTTGTGAAGGCAGTTAGCGGCGCCAGAGCAGGAATGAAGAAGACGAACTTTAAGCAATCCTTTGAACTCATTCTCAATGTGAAGGGAGTGGACGTTGACAAGCCAGGGAAGCGCTTTACTGAGCAGGTCGAGCTTCCAAATGGCTTAGGCGAGAAGAGCAGGAAGATCTGCGTGATTGCAACTAGGAACATCGCGCTCGAGGCTCGCAGGACCAAGGAGGTCGACCGGGTTCTCGAGAGGGATGAGGTCGAGTCCTTGGTTGGCAACAAGAAGGAGGCTAAGCGCCTCGCCTCGAGATACGATCACTTCCTGGTGGAGGCCCAGATAATGGGCTCAGCCGCCAGGGCGCTCGGGGCAGCTCTTGGGTCGAGAGGAAAGAGGCCTGTGCCGATCACGCCGGGACAGGATATTGGAGACCTCGTTAGAAAGTACCTCAAGACTGTGACCGTGCAGCTCAGGAAGACAACTCAGCTGAGCTGCATAGTCGGCACAGAGAACATGAAAGACGAGGATGTGGCTGGAAACGCAGAAGCAGCTACGAGAAGAGTTGCGGCGAAGCTGGAGAAGAGGTTCAAGAACATTGGTTCAATCTACATAAAGACAACCATGGGTTCACCTGTCAAGGTCGCTATTGTTGGGGGAAAGTAATGCAGAGGCAGGTAAGGAGAACCGAGAAAACGCGCGGAGTTGATAGACTCACCGGAGTAATCTCGAGCCATCATACGATTCTCTCCTTCCGGCTACGAAAGGTGAGGTCGAGCGTTCTTCATCAAGTGAGGAGGATACTCAGGGGGCAGGCAGAGATAACCGTCTGCAAGAAGACGTTGTTCTCGAGAGCAGCTGAGAAAGCGAACAAACTACACTTGAAGAGGCTTGTTGAGGATGAGAAGGAGCCACTTGGCTTCATCTTTACAGACCAAAACCCATTCAAAGTAAACATAATGCTGGAAAAGAGCAAGATACTCATGCACGCGAAAGCCGGTGACAAAGCAGACATAGAAGTGGTTATCCCTGAGTCCAATACAGGCTTGACTCCAGGGCCTGTTCTGAGTGACTTCGGGAAACTGAAGATACCGACCAAGATCGAAGGAGGCAATATCTGGATAGCAAGGGACACACTCGTAGCGGAGAAAGGAGAGACCATTTCCCCTGCCCTCGCAAGCCTTCTCGCCAAAATGGACATAGGAACCGTCAGAAGAGGGCTGGAGACCTTAGCCGCCTTCGACGGCGACACCTTCATCCCGGGCTCCGATCTGAGAATAGACATAGAGGCGTATCGAAGAGACCTGGTCCAAGCTGTGTCCGAAGCGCTCAACCTCAGCCTAAACTCAGCCTACCCCACACGTGAGAACATGGCTGTGCTCATCTCAACGGCTGAGAGGCAGGCCCTAACGCTAGGAGTTACCGCAAGCTATCCATCACCTGAGACCGTCTTGGAGATCCTTCGACGTGCGCATATCGGGGCACAAGCTCTGAGCCGAGCGGTGAGATCCGGAGTCTAACTCCTAACCCCACGGGTCGATAGAGAGATCAGTCGATCGACCCAAGCAAAAAGTTAAGAACAGGGAAAGAGGCGAATACCTACAATCAAGGGGACAAACAAATGGAATACGTCTATGCAGCCCTACTCCTCCACAAAGCCGGGAAAGAAGTCAACGAAGAAACCATCAAGAAAGTCATAGAGGCCTCTGGCATCGAATATGCCGAAGCAAAAGGAAAAGCACTTGTCGCCGCGCTTTCTGAAGTCAACATAGATGAAGCTCTAAAAACAGCCCTAACAGCGGCGCCAACAGTAGCGGCTCCTGCGACCACGGCAGCGACGGCGGCTGAAACGAAGAAACCGAAGAAGGAAGAAGAGAAGGAGGAAAAGAAGGAAGAAGAGGCGTTAGCTGGGCTTTCAGCGTTGTTTGGGTAGGGCAGAATTTCTTGCATTGCAACGAATTCATTTACAACAGCTGCCGAGACGGACATGCGTGTGCTTGATCGGCTTAGCATTTGGTGAGAGATGAATAATCGTAGTGCCAATGTTATTCTC
Source organism: Nitrososphaeria archaeon (assembly GCA_041862235.1). Lineage (GTDB taxonomy): Archaea > Thermoproteota > Nitrososphaeria_A > Caldarchaeales > JAVZCJ01 > JBGVSY01. The sequence continues at coordinate 65,527 of JBGVSY010000015.1, forward strand.
CGCGAGGCTCTGGGACCTACCCCTTCGTCAGATGCAACCCGTCGCTACGCTAAAGAAGCTGACTACGTCCTTGAAGCTACTCGATAATCTCCCACCTTGACTGGTATAGATCGAGCTGTTTGATGGTGTAGTCGTCCATCGGATGGCTGCGTTCTGGGATTTCCACGTGCTTCTCCTCGCCGCATAGTTCCGTGGAGAAGTAGCGTTGACCTGTGTCGTTGATCATCGTCACAATCATATGCAAGTCCGGATGCTTTCTGGCCAGCTTGACGCAGGCAGCCACATTGCATCCAGATGAAATGCCGCAGAAGACGCCCTCCTCCACTGCAAGTCGGCGGCTCATTTCAATGGATTCTTCCGAGGTTGTGGTGATAACCCCAGTCAACTGGCCAAGATCGAGATTGCGGGGTACAAATCCATCACCGATGCCCTCAACCTTGTGTGATCCCCACCTGCGTTTTGACAACAGTGGAGCTTCTGTGGGCTCTACTGCGTACAACCTGATATCTGGGTTTTTCTCTCGCAAGTAGCGACCAACGCCGGTAATTGTGCCGCCTGTACCCTGCGAAGCGACGAACGCGTCGACCTCACCATTTGTCTGCTCCCAAATCTCAGGGCCTGTTGTTTTGTAGTGAGCTGCGATATTGTGTGGGTTGGTGTATTGGTCCGGCTCCCAGTACTTGCTCAGGTTCTGCCTCTTGATTTCTGCAGTCTTCTCGATGCAGAGATCCACGTCTGATTCGGCGCCGGGCGTGGTTATGATCCTTGCCCCGTACGATCGTATCATTTTCATTCGCTCTTGGCTCATGCCGGCAGGCATGACGATCGTTACCTTGTAGCCCTTCAAATTCCCGATGAGTGAACATGCAATACCGGCGTTGCCGGTTGATGTTTCGATGATCTCCATTCCGGGTTTCAAGATGCCGTCCTCCATAGCTCTTGTCACCATCTCGTGGTAGATGCGGTCCTTGAGACTGCCTGATGGAGAGAACCATTCGAGCTTCCCCAAGATCATGGTTTTTACGCCTTCGGTGACATTCTGCAACTGGATCATAGGCGTTCTGCCGATGGCATCCAGAATGTTGTCGAAGTAACGCCGATTCTTATCCCATTCAACCATCACAGTTGGCACCCTGATTGTTCCGCGGTTGCAGCAGCCCACATATTAGTCTGTCTTTAGGGCGATCGATCGCTATCGAATCGGTCGGCAAGATCATGGTGGAGGGATGGGCCGGAGGGGCTTTGAACCCCTGACCTCCGCCGTTTCCTCGTTGCTGTGGCGCTGTGAGGGCGGCGTCAATCTGTCACTTCTTAGTTGATACCAGGCTAGACCACCGGCCCTTTGTTATTTGGAGAGATCCTTTGGCTATTTCTTGATTTCTCTCCTTTTCCATCTGAGGTTGTAGCTTCTGCACTTTCTGCACTTTACCGCTCCGGGTGGATTTCTCGCTCCACATCGTCTGCAGATCTTGAAATAGAGTCTTCGTTTCTGGGCTATCTGCAGCAGCGTTGGATCTCGGATCGGCAACGTCGGTCGCCGAGGATTCTCTACGCTGACTAAATAACTTTCCTCAAGGTCTCAGCAACCTCTGAGGGTTTCTTGGCGACCTCTACCCCTGCTGCCTCAAGTGCCTCGAGCTTACTGTTGAATGTCCCGATGTCACCTGTTATCATGGCTCCTGCGTGGCCCATTCGCTTCTCCGGTGGAGCTGTCCTTCCGGCTATGAAGGCCTCCACTGGCTTTGGGTACTTGGTTGCAGCGATGTATTGTGCGGCCTCTTCCTCCATGCCCCCTCCTATCTCACCAATGATCGTGACGGCCTTGGTTGCGGGGTCTTCTCGGAAGAGCTTGAGCACATCCACAACTCTCAAGCCAACTATTCGATCCCCTCCCACTCCGATGCACGTGGATTGCCCGACCCCAGCCGAACTGAGTGTGCTGGCGATCTCATACATCAGGGTTCCGCTTCTCGAAACCACACCGACTTCTCCGGGTTTGAAGACGTGGCTCGGCATAATGCCGACCTTCGACTTTCCGGGAGTGATGACTCCTGGGGTGTTCGGTCCCACCATCTTGACCCCGGTCTTTTCCGCTGCCTCCCTTATCTGGAAGGCGTGATGTGCAGGGATCATCTCGGTGACAACCACAAGCAGCTCTATGTTGCTGGAGATTGCTTCCAGCGCTGCGTCACGCGCAAAAGCAGCTGGCACAAACATTATTGAAGCATCGACCGAATGCTCCGCCAGCGCGTCTTTAACAGAGTTGTAGACAGGTATGCCCTCCACCTCAAGTCCAGCCTTTCCCGGGGTAACCCCTGCCACTATCTTCGTGTCGTAGTCCAACATCAGACGTGTGTGGAAGGATCCCTGAGTCCCCGTTATTCCTTGCACGAGAACTCTTGTGGAACTGTCGATCATGATTCCCATTGGGGAGTCATCCCTTTACGGCGCTGGTTATCAAGTCCTCCATGTTGTCAAAGTAGGAGATGCCAGCTTCTCTCAGGATCTCCTTTCCCTGCTCCTCATTTGTCCCAACGAGCCTCACGTATAGTGAGGGGAGTTGTAGGGTCTTCACCGACTCTGCGATTCCTCGGGCTATTTCGTCGCATCTGGTGATTCCACCTAAGACGTTTATCACGATGCTGCGTAGGGGCTGAATCGTTGACAACCTTTTCAGCGCCTGCACCACGTTGTCCCTGGTCGCTCCTCCACCCAGGTCCAGAAAATCCGCGGGCTTGCCTTCGTTGAGTTTCACCAAATCCATTGTCGACAGAACGAGCCCTGCACCATTGCCTATCACACCTACGTCTCCTTCAAGCTGCACAAAGTTTTCTCGAACCATCGGTTTCTCCAGCCCGGCTCTTTGTAAGGTTGCAGCGAGTTTCTGACGCAGCTCTTTCTGGGTCGATAGCGCATCGTTGTCTATTATCACTCTGACATCTAGGGCCGTGAGCTCACCCTTCTCGTCCATGCTTAATGGGTTGATCTCAACTGTCTCTGCATGGTAGTCGTCGAAAAGCTTCTTCATGTGGCTAGCGATCCGTAGAAGCTGCCTCGCCTCTCTTTCGGCTAATCCTCTTTCTCTTGTCTCACTGACGAAGCTCTCCTCAAAGCCTGCTTCCGGTTGTTCAGCTTCGAGCACCAAGACTCCGCCCGTTTCAGCACGGTCTTCCAAGCCCGCACCACCCGCCGTGGAGAACATGAAGATTGGTCTCTGTTTCCTCCAGTCAAACGTGTATGCCAAGTAGTACTCCTTGGTAGATGGCAAGGCTTTCTCCAACAAGATTCTGGTCACGGGGAGCCCTTGGATTCTCTTGGAGAACATGTCCCTTGACAGGTTGGCCACTTCTTCCTCGTTTCCGGCTTTCAGTATTCCTCCATGTTTCAGTCTCTCCTTAATCGGCAGTTGAGCCTTGAGCATCACGGGGAAACCGAAACGCTTCGCCGCCTCGAAGCACTGTTGGGCTGAGGTGCATAGCTGAGAGGAAGGAACGGGGATGCCTAGATCCGAGGCGATCTTCTTGGCCTCATGCTCCAGAAGCAGCAACGCCTTTCCCAACCGCAAACCGTTGGCTTCAGACTAAAAAGACTTGCCTAGCCGTAGGCTTACGCTGAGTTTCGCGCTCCTTGGAGCGCAATCTATTTATTGTCGGCTCAGAGAGCTGTGGCAGCCTGCCTAAAGAGGGAGATGATCGAGATGTCCGAAACACCGGTTGTGTTTATCGGTAGAAAACCTGTGATGAACTACGTTCTCGCCTGCATGACTGCCCTTCAATCGGAGGACAAGAAGGCTATCGTGAAGGCAAGGGGTAGAGCAATAAGCAGAGCAGTCGACACAGTGCAAATCTTACAGCGTCGGTTCTACAAGAACCTCAAGATAGGCGAGATCAAGACGAACACGGAACAGCTGACCGGGGAGAACAACGTCACCCTGAACGTCTCAACGATCGAGATCACCATCTCGGCTTGAAGCTCTGAGGTCTTGCCTTCCAGAAGTTGTGGGAAGTTGACCTCCCCGGAACGGTTGCAGACCGTCCCCTCTGGGCGGGGTGTACCAGAGAGATGCGCGGTTGATGGAGACTCCGTTGGACCTGTTCTGCCTGAGAAGCGGGACCTTCTGCCCGCAGTGCGAGGCGAAAATCAGGTCCGGGAAGGTCTCTCAGCTAGATGTCGATGTGACGAGGCTCCTTCTTGACCTGGAGCCGCAGTTTCCAGCGCTTCAAGACGCCACGTATATCAAGGCTGCCGAGACCGAAGATTTTTTGGCGGTGGTCCTCAAGGAGGGGGATCTCTCAAGGATGTCCGTCAATGTTCTTACGAAGCTAGCAAGGGGCCTGTCAGCTGCGATAGGAAAGAAAGTTAAGTTCCTAGAAGACTCATCGGATCCTACCAAGTTTCTTGAGTCCCTTGTTGCGCCAGCCAGGATCATCGCGGTGAATCAAGTTTGGCTGCCAGATGGCTCCGTGGCTACGAGAATCATTCTTGATGACAAGAGGTCGTTGAGGATGAGCGAGAATTCCATTATCGAGTTGGGCAGCAAGATAAAGAACATGTCGCTTAGGATCGATTTCGAGAGGAAGAGGTTCTCCGCTCCCTCAGGAGGACGCGGGAGAGAAGCGGCTGTGAGAAGGTTCTCTCGTCGATCGATCGATCGTCGCCGCAGAGGCTAACATTGTTTGACCGTCCAACCTTGATGGTTTCGAAGGTCTTTCCCCTCATCTACTTTGCGCATTGAAGACCTGGGTTGAAGTGGGAGGCAAGACAAATATGCGCCAATCGGGCTTCAGTCGTGGGCTGGGGGCGGTGGATTGACCTGTCCACTATTAACATTGAAGCTAAGCGTATGGCAGGAATCGATCGGTCGATCGGTCCCAGGTGGGAAAAGATGAAAATCATAGTCTATGTCTCGTCTGGCTGCGGGCGTTGCCCCGCTACGATAAGAATGCTAAGAGAGCTCTTATCAGAAAGGAAGGTTTCCTATGAAGACGTAGTGGTCGAAAGGAACATTTCCGTTGACAGGGACGCTAAGGCCGATCTCATGATGCTGAACATTCTCTCGACCCCCACAGTCCAGTCTAAGGACCTCGTTCTTCTCCCCGATGAGGCTACAGACAGGAAAAAGCTTAGAGAGTTGATAGAGAGAGCCTACTCCGCCGGCTGACCTCATCAGGTGATCCCGTTGGGTGAAGCCGACCTTGTTCTACTTCATCCTCCCTCTTTCTACGACTTCAGGAAGAGGTCGTTTCTCTACGGCCCCGTGAGTGACGTAGTGCCATCGTCCTCCATCTTCGAGATGTACCCACTGGGCTTCTCAACAATTCTCGGATATCTTCAGGGTAGGGGATTTGATGTGAGGATAGCCAACCTAGCTGCAAAGATGCTTCAGGACCCTGCCTATGACCCAGAGGAGCAGATCAGATCGCTTAGGGCGAAGGCCTTCGGCGTCGATCTTCACTGGTTGGTCCACACGCAGGGCAGCCTGGAAGTAGCTCGGCTGCTGAAGAAGCATCACGGGGAAACGACCGTGGTGTTTGGAGGGTTAACGGCCTCGTATTTTCACATGCAACTAATAGAGTCGCCATACGTTGACATCGTAGTGAGGGGCGACAGCACAGAGCCAATCCTGGAAAGGCTACTGGAGGTGGAGCTTAAAGCCCCCCTGCTCAGAGCCATTCCAAACCTGACCTACAAAGATGAGGTTGGAAAGACCCAAGTTAACCCTCTGAGCTTCGTCCCTGAGAACCTGGACTACATCAGCTACGGGTTCTCAAGCATGGTGCGCTCGGTCCTCTCACACAGGGAGATACGTGGCTACCTCCCCTACAGAGCCTGGCTGGAGAGCCCAATCGGCGCAGTTTTCCTGTGTAGAGGGTGCAACTATAACTGCAAGACGTGCGGAGGGTCGAGATCTGCCTATCGTCGGTTCTTTGGGAGAGAGCGACCTGCTTTCAGATCGCCTGAAAGGGTCGTTGAGGATCTCGCCGACATCAGGGGCTACATGAAGGGTCCGATCTTCCTCATCTCGGACCCTCGTCAAGCAGGAAAGGAGTACACAGAAAGGCTCCTCAGAGAGATAAGGAGAGAGAAGGTGGAGGGACCACTTGTCTTTGAATTATTCACAGGAGTCAATAAAGAGACGGCGTCGACGCTCGCTCGGTGTTGCGACAGTTTCTCAGTCGAGATGTCGCCTGAATCACATGACTCAGGGGTAATGCGGGCACAGGGGAGAGCCTTCACGCAAGCCTCGGTACAGAGGTCCCTGCGGAACTTGCTAAGTACAGGCTGTGAAAGAGTAGATGTCTTCTTCATGATCGGTCTCCCAACCCAAACGAGAGAGTCGGTCCTGGCAACCACAAGGTACGTGGATCGGCTTCTCAGCAGATTCCGAGACGACAGGTTGAAACCGTTTATCGCGCCTTTAGCACCATACATGGATCCCGGGAGCATAATATTCGAGAGTCCTGAGGAGAACGGTTACACCGTTTTCTTCAGAGACTTGATGGAGTACCAGACTGTTTCACAGTCACTCAGCTGGAAACATCTACTCAACTATGAGTCTCGCTGGATGACGAGAGACGAGCTGGTCGATGTGACCTACGATGCGGCCTACAGGATCAACAGGGTGAAGGCAAGGCACGGGTTGATCTCCAAGAAAGAAGCGGAGAGGCAGCAGGCGCGCATAACGTTGTCATGGGAGCTCAGCAAGGAGATAGATCGAATGCTTGGGAAGGGAGACCAGAAGCAAATCGAAGATCTGATGAAAAAGATCTTCGCTGAGCCTGGGCTGATCGAAGAGTACACCCTCTGTCTCTCGACGGACCTTCGTTGGCGGGGCTCCAGAATAAAATACATGAATCTTGTGAAGTCTCTCTTGAAGAGGTAGAGAAATAACGTCGACCGTTTTCGATGTGGCTGTTATCGGTGCAGGACCTGCTGGTCTCTCGGCAGCTAGGTCGGCTGCGAGAAAGGGGTTGAAGGTGATTGTTCTAGAGAAGAAGCGAGAGGTAGGTTTTCCCCTGAAGTGCGCAGGGTTCCTACCGTCCCCAACCGAGATGAAGAAGCTGCTTCCTGAGGCAGAGCGCTTCCTCGGGCTTCTCGACTTCGGCTCAGATGTCAGGGTTCATCAGTGCAGGGTGGTTGAAGCGGTCTTTCCTTCAGGCCGGAAGCTTTCCGCCAGGTTTGATGGTCAGGCCGTGGATCGCAGAGCACTGGAAAGGTCTCTCGCGCAGGAGACAGCAGAAGCAGGTGCAACCCTGTCGCTCAACTCGAGGGTGTGGAGGATTGAGGGCAGAACTATCAGCACAGTCGTGGAGGGTGAAGAAAGGAAGTTTGAAGCAAAGGTTGTGGTAGGCGCTGACGGAGCTCACTCCATAGTTGCCGCTCAATACGGAGAGAGGCACAGGCCTGAGCAACTGGCTTTCTGTTATGCACACGAGTACTGCAACGCCGATATAGATCCTGACTGTGTCCAGATGTTCTTCGGCAGAGATTTTGCGCCAGGAGGCTTTGCCTGGCTTATTCCCCACGGCTTAGATCTCATGAACTTGGGTATAGGGATCAGGGATAGGTATAGGAGAGCAGGTGATAGCTTGAACAGTCTTCGGCAGAGGTTTCTCTCTCTACCTCAGGTAGCGGTCTCAGTTAGGCGCGCTCAGCCGCTGGCGCGCATTGCAGCTCACGTTCCTATAGCGGGGCCCCGAAAGCGCACAGCCTTCAAGGATGCACTCCTCGTCGGAGACGCAGCGGGACAGGTCCTGCCTCACGTCGGCTCAGGGGTGGCCACATCGATTATTGCAGGAGAAATCGCGGGCTCCGCCATCTACGAGTACCTTACCAACCGAAGCCCCCTTACCTCGTACGAGGCGGATTGGAGGCAGGTAATGGGTGGAGTCCTAGAGTCGTCTCTCAAGATCAGAGCCGTGCTGGAGAGGTTTGTGGAGAGAAACTGGCTGCTTAACCTCGTCCCTGACTTGATAGGGGAAGAAGCTTTCCTACAGTTACTCATGGCTCATGCACCTCAGGGGATCCATCAGCTGTTTTCGAGTATACTTTCGAACCGATCAAAAGGTTCTCCGTCATAGGCGAGTGCAGAAGAGCTCTTCATGAATTCTCGAAGAACAGAGGTCGCGTAGCCACCTCGAGAAACCTCCAGGTGAAGTGCTACAGTGCACGTTTCATTATCGTGAGTTGTCGATAGCATTTTGATGGCTGCGGCGCTCAAGCACACAGGTCTGTAGGCTCCCCGTGTTCCTGCCTCAGGTAAGCACGACGTGTTGAAGTCTTCGAGACTCACTTTTTCCTGATCGAGAATCCTGGCCATCAGCTCGCCCTTAGGTCCTTTAGGGATCTCAACCTGGTATCCGGGGACCGGCAGCACCACGGCCAGTCTACCCTTCACCAATCTTTCGCGAATGTTTTGTATGTTGTACTGGTTGACGTTCAAGAACTTTGGCTTTACTAGGCCGCAAAAGTCTGTCTCGGCAACCAAGTCTCCTGGAACGGGGTCATTCAGAAGATCTCCTGTTGACAGCAACTCGGAAAGAGTCTGGTTGAATACATAGGAGCTGTAGGACTGGACCAACAGTTTCCTCAGACGTAGAGGAAAGGCTCGGACTGCCTCTAAATAGTCCTCCTTCCGTCTGTCAAGAGAAGCCAGGATTCTTCTCTCGTATTCCAACTGAGGCGGCAACTGATCCGGGGCACCTCCTCGACTCCACTGAGTCTGCACCTTCTCTCGAGCGAGCCTTGTTTCCAGCACCTCAAGTCTGGAGTGGGAAGTGACGAAAGTCTTGACCGCATCATGTAGTCTCCCCTTCACTATCAATCTCCCCACGACATGGTTTATGGGCCTTCTTACACCGAATCTCTGGTGGCCGAAGAAGTTCGGGATTCCTGTAGCTCTCAGCAAGGCTAGGGTCTCAGTGACCATCTCTGCCGCGCGCTCAGGAGAATGCTTCACACCTCTTATCCTCACCTTGAACTCGTTTCGAGCTAACATGTGTGGGAAGACAGGTCTAGACACACGCTTAACCGGGATCAACCTTGCGTTGCGCAGAATGATTTTACGGACGCTCTCAGCGGCCTCCCGAAACTTGAGTGGTATCGTTACGAACTGCGTGGTGACTGCCCGCTTGTCCTTTAGACCACACACACCAATTGACGCTGGCCCGACGCCAATTGCAGCAGCTATTCCCGACAGGCAAAGAAGTGTATCTCTGTTCCTTTTCTCCAATACACAGAGAATTTGGGTACCTGCACCCGGCATTATATGCGGCGGAACAAGAAAATCATTTGACTTCATGCCGTTGGAAAGAACCTCGTCAACAACAAAGTCATCCACATGAAGCTTAATGACTCCACCGATTCCTGGAGTACTGGAGGCCCAGCCACGAATGCCTATGAACTCCTCAACCTCCCCGCCCCCGATCTCCTCCAAAGACTTCATCTCTACGCTCTCCTAGAGTAGGGCAATCGACCCGGTCACCCGATCCACCAAGTCGGAAGGACCAGGACCTATCCCAAGAGCAGTCAGCGTGCCGGGCAGAACCTCTGTTAATCCCATGTCCTTCACCATCGCAGTGGGCAACCCCAGCTTTCTAGCCCTCATCTCCAAGGCCTTCAGTTCGTTCAGAGACTCCACCCTCAACACAATCTTACGCTGTTCAATCTGCAGCCATCGCTTTGCCCAGGTCGGCTTGTGTTTGCGGCATTTCTCAAGCGCCGACACTGAGGCGTGTGCTACTTGTGCTGAGGTCTTGCCCACACTCATTCCTAGGTCGACCCTGACCGCGACGACTTGTTTGAAGTCAAATGATCGAATCAAATTCCCCGCCCAAAGGAGAACCACGGTGTATAAGCCTTAAGCATGCTTGGTCAGCAAGATTCTACCCCACCCTTTTGGATCTGCTGAACTCCCGGCTCAACCGGACGTCGATCTTAATAGAGACGGTCAAAATGGGGCGGGAGATCGATCGGCTCTCCTCTTAGGAGACTACTTGGTCTCCACCGCCTTTGCCGTTGTTCTTACGTGATCGACCGGAACCGATATTGGGAGTGGGAAGGCTGATTCAGCTAGCTCTATTGTTACTTCCTTCTTGGGCTTGTCAACTCTTGCTATCTTTCCAGACATTCCTTTGAGTGGGCCTGCTGTTATCTCCACGGTGTCACCTGTGCTCAAGGTGTCTATGATGGGCATCTCCACCAGGTGGCTGGCAATCTCGTCAAGGCTGACCGGCATCACCGGCCTACTTCTGACGTGTCTTATTCCATGAAGCGTCGTAACGACGTGCTCCCTTCTCTTTGCTTCCACGAAGACGTATCCTCTGACATCTGGGAGAACTACAATAGACAATATGTTCTCTTGACCCGGCGCCAGACGTCCCTCGATTATTCTCGCCACACTCTTCTCCTGCCCTATGGTCGTCTTCACGGCGAAGAACGTGGAAGCCTCGGCTTCGGTCATTCTTGTCACAACTTCCTAGAAGGATTGGAGCGCGAGGGCGATGAATCGAATCAGATAGGATATTATCCCGATCAGCGCTATCCCTATGAGCGCTATCTTCAGGGATAGCATGAACTCTTTACGTGTCGGCTTCACGGCGAGTCTGAGCGTGACCGACGCTTCTTTCAGGAATTCCCTCAGCCCCATCTTGAGCCCATTGCCAGGCCAGCGGAGGCGCCTCCGCATCTGGCTAGAGAGGAATCACGTTTCCCCGTCTTCGACATGCGTTTTTGAGACGCCTTACACTGGTTGTAGGCCGTGCCTGCATTTGTCTGTATTTAAACCAAGCGTCGATCGATGTGGCCCACAGTTCGGAGACGTAGGCATGGGGTCAGGTACTCCATCTGTTGTCCTTTGTCGGCGATGAGTCAGTGTTTCACCCTGCCTCTGCGCCTCGGGAGGAGGTATCGAAGCAAAGCCGCCTCGCTGTGAAGCCTGTTTTCTGCTTGCTGCCACACCCGTGACTGGCTACCGTCGATTATCTCATCTGTCACCTCCTCTCCTCGATGGGCGGGCAGACAATGCATGAAGATGGCGTCTGGCTTGGCATGCGCCATGAGTTTCCGGTTCACCTGATACCTTGGACAAAATGTTCTCATTCGCTTCGGCCTTTCGGATTCTTGACCCATGGACACAAATACGTCTGTGTAAACCACGTCAGCTTGACGAACAGCTTTCATAGGGCCGGAGAACACCTCTATGCCTCCTTTCATCTTCTCAGCTATTGCTGAAGCTTTCTTGAGTATGGTAGGGTTCGGTCTGTAGCCAGGGGGGCAAGCCACAGCCAGATCTAAGCCCAGCTTCCCGCAGATTTCGATGAGGGAGTTGCACACGTTATTACCGTCTCCAACGTAGGCGATCCTAAGTGAAGAGAGCCTTCCTTTCTCCTCTGCGATCGTCATGGCGTCCGCGAGGGCCTGACATGGGTGAAGGAGATCGCTCAGCGCGTTGACTACCGGTTTGTCGCTGTTCAAAGCCAGAGTTGTCAGGTCTTGATGGCGATTGACCCTGGCCACGATCGCATCGACGTATCCAGATAGGGCCCGAGCGGTGTCGCCTATCGTCTCACCTCTCCCGAGTTGAAGTTCGTTCCAGCCGAGGTACAGGGAGCGTCCTCCAAGCAGCCCTGTAGCCGCCTCGAACGAGACGCGGGTCCTGGTGGAAGGTTTCTGGAAGAGGAGAGCGACAAACCTCTCCTTCAGCGGCTTGTCTCTGGGATAGCCGCGCGACTTGAATTTCAGCGCATCGTTTATGAGCCTAGTGATCTGTGTGCGTGAATACCCGTCAAAATCTATGAAATCCCTCTTGGTCAAGATCATTCAATCCATCTTTGGGAAGTCACTATAAATGGATGTTGCTGGATTTTCAAAGATTATGTCAAGAGCTTCTGCAAGAACCATTCCCTATTGAACTCAACGAGGTCGTCAAGATCTTGACCTGTCCCAAGAAACATGACCGGCTTGCCTATTGCGAAGCCTATTGAGACAGCTGATCCTCCTTTGGCGTCAGCATCCACCTTCGTCAAGATAGCGGCATCTACCTCTACGTATTCGTTAAAGCGTCTTGCCTGCTCGACTGCCACGTTGCCTGTCAATGCGTCTCCCACGTAGATCGTGAGGTCAGGCTTCGTCACCCTCTTTATCTTCTTCATCTCCTCCAGTAGATTTCGGTCGATCTCTGTCCTTCCCGCCGTATCGATCAGGACGACGTGGGCGGCTGATGATCTTGCACTAATTATGGCGTCTACAGCGACTGAGGCGGGGTCGGCTCCATAATCTCTGTGAACAGTTCTTATCTTGGCTTTCCGGGCTAACTCTGTCAACTGCTCTATCGCTCCCGCCCTGAAAGTGTCGCTCACGGCCACCAAAGTAGAAAAACCGTTCTTCCTGAGATAGTGTGCTATCTTGATGACTGTGGTCGTCTTTCCGCCGCCATTGGGTCCCACGAAGAGAACGACGGATGTCTTTCCCTCTCTGGCGTTCCTGTCCACAACTTGGAGCAGATGCTCCTCCGGCTGTGCTTGAGTGAGGATCTCTCCCAGCGTCTCTTTCAAGACGCTCATCAGAACCTGGTCTTTCGCTGAGAACCTGGGAGCTCGTACAAGCTGCAACTTCTTGACCATGGATTCGGTTATCTGATCCGCCACCTCAACCGCCACGTCGTTGCTGATCAGGTTCATCCTGAATGCTCCGAGTTGCTCCGACACGCTCTTCTCGGAGACTGGGGCGGTGACCATCCTCTCCTTGAAGGAGGATATGGCTTTCTTGATTCCTTCCAGCAAAATCCAAGACGCCTACTGCTATCTTATGATCGATCTTAACTCGTCAGCCCGAGCCAGGTAACCAGTCAGTCTCTTGCCGTAGCTCTCGCGGAGTTTTGCGAGGGAGTCCCTTCGATTTTGGAGCGCGGTGCGAGCGTCCGCAGGGGTCTTCTCCAAGACCACTCCTGCCCCAACTCCGAGCTTGACGACATCAAAACGTGAGACACTTCCGTGCAGGTAGCTTCCCCCTCCAATGGAGATCAGCAAGTTTCCCTTTCCCTGCGTCTTATCCAGTTCTTCGAGAAGAGTAATTGCATTGTCGTGATCCACGAGCGAATTGTCTATGGCCACTATCCTCACCTGAAGCTCAGATGCGACCTGGTCCAAAACCTGGAGCTCTAGTAGGGCCCTACTCCTTTCCTCGTCGCTCGCCAAACATCTCTCCTCCTGGCTCCGCTCAGCAACGCCCAACAAACCCCCGAATAATAAGTATGGCCCAGGCGGCTACAATATGTTAAGAGCTCCGGAGATAGCCACCATCTCCGGCCCTATGGTCCTGGCGCCTATGGCAGCGCCCCTCTCGTTAGCCACTAACCCGCTTCTCACGAAGGTTACGCCTCCATTCACTGTCCCGACATCTGCAGGTACCTTCAGCACATCAGTCAGGGTTCTCAAGTCCTCTGCATCAGACTCTACGTGGACAAGTGCGCCCAAGTTCGTCGCAACTGCTATTGATCCAACGTAGCTCCGACCAGCGATCTTTGATCTTACTACGTTCACACCTAAGGTCTCGGATATCTGATCAGCTTCCCTTTCGGTGAACTCGGGGCTTACTATGGCGCCGTGGTCGTTGGTCAGAATCAGGTTGCCCATGGCGGTCAGTCGGCTTTGAAGATGAAGTATGTTCACCGATTTCATCGTTGACGAGATTCTTTTCACCTCTTCTTGGAGTGCCACATGAGGTAGGACTACCCCGTTGGAGTTGGCTGCCAAAAACACCCCTATGATCGATGTTCCGCTGATCAGAGTGCGGATGACCTCTACACCCAACTCTCTCTCCAGAGCCGCTCGCTTCCTAGCGCTCAACCCCAGAGGCACAATAGCGTATCTCGATGTCACCACGATGAAGAGCCCGATGTCAGCGCTTCCGAAGAAATGTTCTAGGTAGAGGGACCCCATCTGACTCAAACCTTCCTTGCTACGGCCCTGATGACGACGCTGTCCCTATCTCTGTGAAATGTAGCACGACCAACGCTGGTTCCTTCGCCTCGTGTTTGAATGGGATTGATCGATCGGAGCCACCTTTGCTAAACAGATCTATTTCTCCTTCTCTTGTTCCTTCTCGGCCTTCTCTTTGGCTTCGCTCTTCTCCTCCTTCACTTGCTCCTTCTCTTCCTCTGGTGGTGGACCAAAGAGCGATACAGTCACTACATCGTCCTTGTCTTTCTTCATCAAAACCCGAATCTTTCTAGGAGGCTTCTGGATTCCGCGAAACCAGACCGCTTCGTTCACCTCGTTCTCTATCTTGATCTCCGAAGATTTCATGTGCCTTTTCGCGAACTGTCGGATGACTCTGATCGCTTTTTTCGCTCTGTTCGTCCTTGTACCTTTCCAAGCTGCTCTCAGCGGGATCGTGTACTCCCTTTCCAAAACTGAATCTTCACGGGACACGGCTGATCACCATTTCACGGCTTTATTCTTCCGCGTCTCCAGTTTCTCCTCTTCGAGTGGGTTCTTACCTTGCCTTGAGTCTTCAAGATGATCCATGTTGGGACAGCTTTGCTGTGCTTGTGGGCTTTCGCAAGCCTCTTCTTTCTGGCTAGGGTTCTGGGCAAGCCTGTTACCTTCTTTCTATCTTCGTTCTTCTCTTGCTGGGGATTAGCTTAGTCAACAGAGCCTTAAGCTCTTCGTCGGTGATGGGAATCCTCACCTTCTGGGTTTGAACGATTCGGATAAGGTATTCCTCGACCCTGCTCACTAGGTCAGGTCTCACCAGCCTCATGTTAGCTAGCCGCTCCTTGGCCTTGGGGGTGAGAATGGCCCTCATCGCAGCGGCCTTTTCAAGTTCCTGTTGCTGTCTGGCCCTCTCCCTTTCAGCCCTTCCCTGCAGTTCCAGCATCCTCTGCTGTCTGAGTCTCTCTAGCTCCTCGTCTGACGTGTCTCCCCACCCGATGCTTTCCTCGCCTCACGCTGCACAGCTTTCGCTGTGGCGTCGAGTAGGCTGCGGCCCTTCGGGGACAGAGCTCTACCCTTCTTGTCTTGCTTCACAATGAGCTGGGCTGCGTCCAGCTGCTGTAAGGCCTTTCTAGTGATGCTTCCGCTACCTTTGTGGCGGTGAGGCGGCTCGAGCCCCTTTCTTCTCCTGCCTCCGTACTGGCTTCTCATTCGGGAAACACCCTTGGGACCGTGTACGTAAAGCTTCCTCAAGATAGAGGCACACCTCGTGTACCACCAGTCCGGATCAGAGGGGATACGCGTCTTGTGCACAGCAGTCTTGACGTAGCGAGCCCAGTCTGGCGGAGTCACCAATTGGTTGCTCTTCAGGTATCCAGCTAGCTTTGATATCAGCAGATCAGCTGGTACGTCCCAGGCGGTCGACAACAGAACCCAGCCCCTTTCCAATCAGCAAATTCAGCGACCGGCTCCCTGTATAAAAACTTCAGGCACTACTCTTCATTTTGAAGGTTTTCGTCTCAACGACGGGTATGCGTCTGATCCAGCCACACCTTCTGCACCTGACAACGAGGTGCTTCTGACGGCCGCTCCTCATCCTGACTGTTGTGGCTTCTGGGGAGAGCAAGGGGTTTCCACACCTTCTGCAGAACAGCATCCTATTTTTGCGAGGTATCCTAGTCCTGGTCCTGGTGGAGATGTTTCTTGCAATCGAGATTGCTCTCTCAGACAGCCGGGGATGAGACGGATAGATGAGTCTGGCGTGTCTGAAGAGCATCCTGATCCTGGTGTATGCAAACGCCTTACTTCTTGGGAATCTTCGTCTCAACCCGAGGCAAACTGTTTAATCAGGGCTAAAAACATGTGGGTTCAGCAGTCGAGGTTGAAGATGGAGAGATTCTCAAAGCTCGTCTTGGTCTTGGCTGACAGCGCTCTGGAGAGGGTCCCCGAAGAGATCCTTTCACACCCATCTGTTCAAGCCGAGGCGAAGAGACGCAGAAAACGCGCTGAGCAACTGCTCTTGGATAGATCGCTGCATCATGCCGCCATGAGGCGGCTCAAGGACGCCGACCGTCGCGGCCGCCCGGACATAATACACTTCTGTCTGCTCGAAGCCCTAGGATCAATACTCTGCAGAGAGGGCATGCTGGAGGTCCACGTGCACACAGTGGAAGACCGAGTTATCGTGTTGAACCCGCGAGTTAGGCTTCCTCGGGTATACGACCGATTCAAAGGGTTGATCGAGAACCTCTACGTGGATGGTGTTGTGAAGAGTAGAGGAGAAACTTTGCTCGAACTGAAGCGCATGAACATCTCACGACTAATTTCGAGCGTAGACCCATCCATCGTTGCCGGAACCAGCGAGCATGGATCCTTGATATCACCGCACGGGTTGGGCGAGTTGCTCTCTGGATATGAAAAACCGTTGTTGCTGGTAGGTGCGTTCCCTCACGGTGACTTCAAGGCCTCCACAGTAAGACATGTACGGATGATGGTGAGTATCTATCGGAAGCCTCTGGAAGCCTGGACAGTCGTCTCCAGAGCTCTCACAGGGATTGAGGAGGTAGTCTACTATCCTAAGTCCCCCGCAGCGAAGCCTAGGGCTTGACCGATCAATAGGCATCGAGACAGTCGATCAGCCGATCGACATGTGAGCGGCTTCAATGTGGCTCGGAAAGAAATGTTGTGGTGCGGCCGCCGGGATTTGAACCCGGGATCACAGGCATCCCCTCTTGCCAGAGAATTGGAAGGCTTATCCGCGCCAAAGCGCACTGGGTCCTAGACCAGGCTAGACCACGGCCGCTCGCTCATTCCCATTCGGTCAAACAAGTTAAAAAATTCTTCTTGGATGACGGAGTGTCACCCAAACAATTTGGATTCATTATGGCTTCTACTAAGGAAATTCATGCGCGTAGCATGACTGGGCAGCGCGAGCAGAGTCTATTTGACCGGATCAGTGTCTCGGTGTACTTCAAATCTCTTCTAGTAGAGTTGTGAAGGTGTCGTGATGGTCTTCTTCATCTTCTAGGATATTCCTGAAGATTTCTTCTGTCGTTATGTCCCCTTCCTTTACGGCCATCTTGATCGTCTGTTTGTACAATTTGATCGCTGTTTCTTCATCTTTCTTGTCTTGCTGGATCATTTCCTCTAGGCTCTTTCCAACGAAGATTGGGTCCGGCTTGGTGGTTGGGGTTCCTCCAAGGTAGACCAATCGCTCGGCAATGGATTCGGCGTGTTTCATTTCGGTTATTGCTATGTTTTTCAATTCATCCTTTACGGCAAATCCCTTTACTCCTTTCCATAGAACGTGTTGCCACATGTATTGTACCGCAACTTGCAGCTCTCTCGCAATGCCTTTGTTTAGCATGTCTAACAATTTTCTGGAAACCATTTTTCTACCTACTCCATTTGTGTTTTTCATTGATTTGGCATCTTTGCGCTACTTAAAGTTTGAGAACGGAAAAGGGGTGTCCCGGTGTAGCCGTCTTCTCGATCGATCCAGACTCGAGATGGATCGATCGATGGTGCCGGATCGAAAATCCACGTGAATGGTGCGGCCGCCGGGATTTGAACCCGGGTTAGAAGCGTTCTGCGGACTCCATGGCAGGCTCCTGTATACAATCGCTCTTCCAGCGTCTTAGCCAGGCTTGACCACGGCCGCTCGCTTTCTTGCGGGTCCATCAAGCTATTATTGTTTCCGGCGTCACCCTAGTCGCTTTTGTCCATAATGGGTTCTCGACCGATCATAGCTCGATACTAGCGTTTCTCTCCTGCGAGTGACCGTAGAGCCTTCTTGCCCTCGGGTTCACCCCTCACTATGAGTGAATCCCCCTGCTTGAGTTGAGTGCTGCCACCTGGATGATATATCCACTCTCTTCCACGCCTTATCGCCACGACCCACATCCCAGTTTCATCGTAGAATTTCAGGTCCTCCAACGTCTTCTCCGCGAGCTTGGAGGCCTTCGGAATCTTGACTCTAGTCATGATCTCATCTGAGGCGTCGATCGCTGCCTGAAGTACGGGATGTGCATGAAGACCCAGCGCGACCGGCCTCGCCATCACCAGCGCGGCGTCCGCGATATTTTCGGTTGACACCCCCAGCCGCAGCATGCCAAGGATGCTCGCGGCCTGGCCCGGAGAAGCCAAATCAGAGAGGACTCTGAGCTCGTACTTGGTGTGGAGCTGATCCACATGTTCCTCGAGCTTAATGACCTCCTTCGCTAGATCGGCGTCATTGAAGAGGAGAGCCGAGTAGGCTAGGTCCACCATGAGCTCCGAGGTGTCCTTGAGCTCCGCCAGGTCCTTCTCTACCTCGATCAGGCTTGGCGGACGTTCTGCTTTGGCCGCTGGTCCCCCACTAGGTGTCGGGCTTGGCTGCTTGGGATTGGCTAGCCTTCTGAGCTGCTCCACCCCCGTCCTAGAGCCATAGGCGATGAGAAAGTCGTCTTTCTCGACCTTCATGTCTTCCGGGGGATCGAGAATCCACTCGCCCTTTCTCCTGACGGCGATTATTGTGGAGCCGAACTTGATGGGAAGCCTAAGCTTGGCCAGAGTCTTGCCCACAAGGATCGATTCCTCGAAAACCCTGACTCGCGCAACCCTCTCATCAACTTCCTGGAATGCGTCCAAGACGGCGGGGTGCAGTCCAAGGTTCAAGAGGACTATGTTGGCTATATCGGCGGCGGCATCGGATATCTTGTTTGCAGCTGAGGCAGCCATCATGATCGGCGCCATCAGCTCAGCGTCTTGAGCGTCTCGAACCGATATCATAGCGTTCATGCCTAAGATATACCTGAGGCGCTCTACCTGGCTCTCCAGCTGTCTTACGTCCTCCGCTATCTCTCGGTCGTTGAACAACACAGCGGAGTAGGCTAGATCAACCATGAGCTCCGAGAGATCCTTCATCTCGGTCAGAGCTCTTCTCACACCGATAGGTTGGTACCGAAGCTGTTCCAACCAGAACCAGCTCTGCTAACGAACGCTTGGATGGGGGCGAGGTCATCTATTAAGCTTTAGCCGTAATAGGCCCGGACGAAAGAAGGATCTGTCGGGTGTCTTCTATTTCTAAAGCAATAAGTAGGCGTTGATAGCGCCTACGCCACAACAGGGGACCCGCGGCAAATGGGGCAACATTGACTACGAGGTATCTGGATGGTGCTAGGTACAGATCGACATTTGGCCAGGCGTTAGTTGCTCTGGTCTTCAACCTAGGGGGACTCCTTTCCGGCTCCTTGGTAGCCAACCTTACTCCAGTATTTGTGAAAACACCGTGGATGCTCGTTCTGTTCCCCATGATACTAACCGTCAGGGGAAACATAGGCGGCATACTTTCAGGAAAGCTGGGAACAATGCTACACTCTGGTCAGATCGAGCCAAAAATGAGAGGGAACACGAGGGATTTCTACACCCTGCTTCAATCCGTTCTCTTCCTGACTTTCATCGACACTCTCGCAATAGGGTTAATCGCCTTCGTTCTCAACGTTGCAGCCTCCTACGCAACCATCGGTGACCTACCTCTCTCTGCCATTCTGCCCACGCTGACCTGCGTCATCGCTGTCACGGTCGCTATTCCCATTACATCCACTCTCGCCGTCGGATCCTTCAAGAGGGGCCTTGACCCAGATGTGCTGGTCTACCCTGTCACGTCCACGGTCAACGACATATTGGTGACGGTGACATACGCCGTTCTGATCTATGGAGCAACAACCGAGCGAACCTTTGCGGCAGGTATGGAGATAGCATTCCTCTTGGTAGCCATTATGATGGGAGCCGTCTTCCTGCGGCAACGTAGACAACGCATATTTCGCAACACACTGAGGGAGGGAGCGCCGATAGTAATTCTCTCGAGCCTCTTCGGTGCATTCAACGGCTTAGTCTTGGGGAGTATAAGAGAATTGATCGCTAGGCTCCCAGCTATACTTGTAGTATATCCTTCCCTGATAACTTCGCTGGGCGGCATCGGGTCAATAATAGGGTCCACAACAACCACCAGGTTGGCGCTAGGTTACTTCAACACCTTCAGAGAAGCCCTTAGGTCTGCGGTTACTGATCTACTTGCGGTTGAGAGCTCCGCCATCATTGTGCATATTCTGATCGGCGTTATGGGGTTCTTCATCGCAACTGCGCAGTCCATGAACATCAGTATGGCTCCGCTCGTGGAAGTTGCGTTGATATCCAACCTTCTTAGCTTCTTGGTCATCTCTTTGATTTCCCTGGCAGTTGCTGTAGCCTCTTTCAGAAGAGGCTGGGACCCCGACAACCTAGTAATCCCGATCATAGCCTCCCTCTCGGACGCCACAGCGACGCTCTGTCTGGTGGTTGCGCTCGCCGTCGTAGGCTTTCTGTGACTCCGAAATTCTATGTAAGTCGACGGAGAGAAGGAAAGATAAATAAACCGCGCCATGTCAGTACAACCCGATTTGTCGGAACTGCTGCTCTACCGTCTGTTGCCGGTTCGCAGCATTGAGGTTAAGGAGACTTGTGGAAAGCATTAGAGAATCGTTTGCAGCGCTTCAGGGAACAGGTTAAGCAGGCCAAAGCCGGAGAGATCACAAGCAGATACTTCGTCATCAACGCCTTCGACGGCGCAATGACATCCCTCGGGGTGATAATTGGGGCCTACCTCGGAGGAAGAAACACTCTGACGGTCATCCTTGCCGCCTTGGGAGCCATGGTGGCGATGGGGATCTCAGGCCTCTCCGGCGCGTACCTCGCTGAAGAAGCGATGAGGACCAGACACCTCAAGGAACTGGAGAAAGCGGTCTTCCGAGATCTAAGTGGAAGCCAACTGGAAAGAGCGTCCCGAACTGCTGTTCTGTGGGTTGCGTTTGTCGACGCGATCTCGCCTGCGGTTGCCGCGGGCATCTCTATTGCTCCTCTCCTTCTTGCTTTTGTGGGCATAATCCCGCTGACATCGGCGGTGCTCATGTCG